>DATNLP010000479.1:0-12457 GCA_035602795.1 Acidimicrobiales bacterium
CCGTCGAGAGACACGCCACGCCAGACCTTTCAGCAGGAAAAATAGCTAGGATGACGGCGCCCGTGGAGAACGGGTAGTCGGGAATCGGGGGACCGTGGCACGGCCTGGAGGGGTTTCCTACACCCATGGGGGAGGTGGTGACGGCCGTGTCGCGCCCGGGGGCGGCCGATGACATACACGGACGAAAGCATCGCCGGCACGAGGGGCGGGGCACCCACCTTGGCGGCGACCGATCGGGTCGACGGTCGCTTCGAACTCACTGCGCTCGTGAAGCGCGGGAACGGCATCGACACCTATTCCGGAACCGACCATCTCCACGCGACCGACATCATCGTCAAGACGGTCGAGACGGGGAGCATGCCCACTGCGGTGTACATGCGCCTCGAGCACGAGGCGCGTCTGCTCGAGCGGCTCGACCTCGGCCGAACCCGTCGGGTGCTCTGGTGCGGTCAGCGCGACCGCTACTTCTACCTCGTCCAGCCCAGACTCGAGGGTGAACCACTCGACCTGGTGCTCACCCGGGGCCCGCTCTCGATCGAGGAGACGCTGCACCTGGCCATCGACGTCCTGTCGACGCTCCACAAGGTCCACCAGCAGGGCGTGCTCCACCGCGACATCAAGCCCTCGAACATCATTGTGCACGGCGATGGCGCCGAGCTGACGGCCGAACTGGTCGACTTCGGGCTCTCCCGCGGGGCCGACCTCGATAGTGCCACCCGAGGCGAGCCGACGGGCACGGTCCGCTACATCGCGCCGGAAGCGGCCGGCCTCATCAACGTGGTCGTGGACCAGCGGTCCGACCTCTACTCGCTCGGCGTGGTGGTGTTCGAGTGCCTGGCCGGCCACACTCCCTTCAGCGGCGACACGGTGGGCGAGGTGCTCCGCCAGCACCTCAACGCCGACGCCCCGCCGCTGCGCTCACTGGGCATCGCCGTTCCCCGCTCGTTCGACGGGGTGCTGCACCGCTTGCTGGCCAAAGACCCGGGGGGGCGCTACCAATCCGCCGCGTCGGTTCTCGACGACCTGACCGAGATCGCCGCCGCCCTGGAGGCCGGCCTGGCCGAGCCCGCCGTCACGCCCGGGCTGCGCGACCGCCGGCAGGTGCTGGCCGAGCCGGCGTTCATCGGGCGGCGCGAGGAACTGGCCGAGCTGGTGGCCGTGCTCGACCAGGACCGCGGCAGCCTGCAGCGGCTGGTGCTGGTGGAAGCCGACTCCGGCGCGGGCAAGACCCGACTTCTCGACGAGCTGGCGTTGCACACCGCACAGCGTGACGTCGTCGTGCTGCGCGGCCAGGGCGTCGACCAGGCCGCCCCGCGGCCGTTCCAGATGCTCGAGGGCGTCGCTGACGGAATCGTCGTGGGCGGAGTCGACCGCTTGCTCGCCGGCGGCCTCCGCACCCAGCTCGGCGAGCGGGCCGACGCGGCCGCGGCCACCCTGCCGGCGCTCGGCTCACTACTCGGCCCGGTAGACCGTGCTCGCCTCGGTCCCGAGGAGTACGGCGAGACGCGCAGCATCGAGTCCTTGCTGGCCCTGCTCGAGGCCCTGGGGCAGGCGTCGCGTCCCGTGCTCATCCTCCTCGACGACTGCCAGTGGGCGGACGCCATGACCTTGTCCCTGCTCGACCGCTGGCAGTCGCTCGAGGTGCCCCAAACGGGCTGCGGCGTCGTGATCGTGGCCTCGTTCCGCTCGGAGGACGTACCGGCCGGCCACCCGTTGCGGAACCTCGATCCGGCAGCGCGCGTGGCGCTGCGGCCCTTCGACGCCCGGAGCATCGAGCAGCTCAGCGAGTCGATGGCCGGCCCGCTCCCGCCCGAAGCCGTCGAAGCGGTCGTGCGGCTGGCCGACGGCAGCCCGTTCATGGCCTCGGCGGTGCTGCGAGGGATGGTCGAGACGGGCGCGCTGCGGCACGTGCCCGAGGGCTGGGAGATTGACCCGGGACCCATGGCCGACGTGCAGACGTCGCGGCGGGCCGCACTGATTCTGTCGCGTCGTTTCGACCTGCTGGACGACGAGACATTGCGCTTCCTCACCATCGGAGCCGTCCTCGGCAAGGAGTTCATCCTCGACCTGGCCGTCGCGCTGTCCGGCCAAGGCCCCACGGAGGTCACCCCGGCGCTCGACGACGCGAGGCGGCGGCGCATCCTCTGGGTGCACGAGGCCGACGGCCGCTGCTCGTTCACCCACGACAAGCTGCGCGAGAGCCTGCTGGAGCGGCTCGAGCCGAGCGAACGGCGCCGGCTGCACCTGGCGGCGGGGAAGCGGATCGAGGCCACCGACCCGAGCCGCTCCTTCGAGTTGGCCTACCACTTCGACGCGGGAGGGGAGCTGGCGCGGGCGCTCCCCTACGCGCTCCAGGCGGCGACCGAGGCCCGCAGCCGGCACGCACTGGACGTGGCGGAGACCCACTACCGCATCGCCGAGCGTGCCGCCGTCGCAGACTCCGCCACCTCGGCCCGGGTGGCCGAAGGTCTGGGCGACGTGCTCATGCTCCAGGGCGACTACCCAGGCGCGACCGACCAGTTCGAACGGGCCCTGTCGCTGAGCACCGACCCGGTGACACGGGCGGTGATCAACGGCAAGCTGGGCGACGTCGCCTTCAAGCAGGGTGACCAGGTGACGGCCACCCTGGCCCTCGAAGGCGCCCTGCGCGCCCTCGGCCGATGGGTCCCCCGCCGGCGGATGACACGGCTTGCGGGCGCCCTCTTCGAGAGCGCCGTCCAGGCTCTGCACACGTTGCTGCCCCGCTTGTTCGTGGGCCGCCGGCCGGTGGCCGGCGCCGACCGGGACTTCGTGGCCATCCGCCTCTACAGCAACCTGGCGCACGTCTACTGGTTCAGCGCGGGCAGGGTGGCGTGCGCCTGGGCGCACCTGCGCGAAATGAACCTGGCCGAGCGCTACCCGCCGACCCCGGAGTTGGCGCAGGCGTACTCCGAACACGCGCCCGTCATGACCACGCTGCCCTGGTACTCGAGGGGCCTGGCGTATGCCGAGCGCTCGCTGGCCATCCGCCGCGAGTCGGGAGACGTGTGGGGGCAGGGCCAATCGCTCAGCTTCGTGGCCACCGTGCTCTATGCCTCCTCCCGCTTCCGGGAGTGCATCGACGCCTGCCGGGAGTCTGTGCGCCTCCTCGAACGGACAGGTGGCCGGTGGGAGCAGAACACGGCGGTCTGGCACCAGGCGTTCGCCCATTACCGCCTGGGTGAGCTCGACGTCGCCTCCGACCTTTCGCGCGATCTGTACTACAAGGCGACCGCCATCGGTGACGCCACTGCGGCCGGCATCGCCTTGAGCGGATGGGCCCGCGCCGGGGCGGGACGGATCCCCGAAGCCTTCGTGGCCATGGAGATCGGACGCGACCTCGGTGACGCTCATACGGCGACGGAGGTCCACTTGGCCGATGGCGTGCGACTCCTCTACGCCGGCGAGGTCGAGCGCGCCGTGGAGCGCTTCACCGAGGCGCAGGCCATCGTGTCCTCGGCCGGCCTGCGGGCCGAGTACATCGCTCCCGTCCGTCCGTGGCTCGCCACCGCACTGCGCATGCAGGCCGAGACGGTTGAGTCGTCCGAGCGGGGGGCGCGCTCGCGTTACCTGCGCCGCGCCGCCCGGATGGCCCGGCAGGCCCAGCGCTTCTCCCGCTCCTATCGGAACAACCTGCCGCACGCGCTGCGGGAGCGTGCCGTGGTGGCGGAGCTACGCGGGCGGCCGCGGCGGGCTCAGCGGTACTTCGCCCGCAGCCTCCGTAGGAGCCAGGAGCAGGGCGCCGTCTACGAATCGACCCTGACCCGCATCGCCCGGGCGCGGGCGGCGGCCGCCCGGGGCAGCACGGACGCCCGCGGCGATCTGGCCGAGGCCGAAGTAGAGCGAGTCAGCCTCGAACCGCACGCACCCGACACCCCCCGCGCCACCTACTCGCTGGCGGACCGCTTCGAGATGCTCCTCGACGTCGGGCGGCGCATCGGCACCGCCGTATCACCCACCGCGGTGTACGAGGAGGTGTACCAAGCCGCCATGCTCATGCTGCGGGGCGACCACTGCAACGTCGTGCGGCTAGGCGAGGGGGAGGACGACGTGATGCTGAGCGACTCGGGGAGCATGGTGCCCGACGTGAGCCTCAGCCTCATGCGCCAGGCCATCGACGGCCTGGCGCCCGTCGTCTCGAGCGCGCTGAGCGACACCGATACCTCCGACAGCATGCTCCTGGCCGATCTGCGCTCCATCCTGTGCGCGCCGATCATTTCGGAGGGTCGGGTCGTCGCCTGCTTCAACGTCACCCACCATCAGGTGAACGACCTGTTCGGCGACGTCGAGGTGCAGTTGGCCGAGTTCATCGCCACCCTGGCCGGCGCGGCACTCGAACGTGTGGCCGGGAGCGAGGCACATTTCCGCTCCCTGGCCCAGAAGTCCTCGGACGTGACCACCGTGATCGACCGCCAGGGCCGGATCACCTACCAGAGCTCGTCCGTCGAAGAGGTCTTCGGCTTCGCGCCCGAAGAGATGGTGGGCCGGGAGCTGACGTCGTGGCTGCACCCGGAGGACGCGCCTCAGCTGCTGGCCTATCTGGACCCCGGCATGCACGGGGGGCCGGAAGGCGGCCTCGTCCAGGCGCGCATGCGCCACCGCGACGGGTCCTGGCGCGTGGGTGAGTCGGCCGTGCGCAGCCTGTTCGACGACCCGAGCGTCGACGGGCTGGTGCTGAACACGCGCGACGCCAGCGACAGGGTGGCGCTCGAGGCCGAATTGCGTGACCGCGCCTCGCACGACTCGCTCACCGGCCTGGCCAACCGCTCGCTCTTCATCGACCGGGTCGACGAGGCTTTCGTACGCCGACAGACCCACGGCCATCCCCTGGCAGTGATCTTCCTCGACCTCGACGATTTCAAGTCCATCAACGACACCTTGGGCCACGCCGTGGGCGATCAGCTGCTGGAGCTCACCAGCACCCGCCTCGAGCAGTGTGTGCGGCCAGGCGACACGGTGGCCCGCTGGGGCGGCGACGAGTTCGCGCTTCTCCTCGAGAACGCCGACGCCGGGGCGGCCGAGCAGATCGTGAAGCGGATCATCGCCGTGCTCGGGCATCCCTACCGGATCAACGACCAGGAGATCCTGTCCCGGGCCAGCGTGGGCGTCGCCGTGACCGGCGACGGGGAAACGGCGGAGGACGTGCTCCTGGGCGCTGACGTCGCCATGTATGTGGCCAAGTCACGAGGCAAGTCGCGCTACCAGTTCTTCGAGGCCGACATGCGCGACGCGGCCGTGGAGCGGGCTGCCCTCCGCACCGACCTCGAATGGGCACTCCAGCGCGGTGAGCTGACCATCCACTACCAGCCGATCGTCGACTTGGCCGGCGACGGCGCCCTCGGCGGCTTCGAGGCGGTCATCCGGTGGTGCCACCCCACCCGGGGCGAACTACTCCCCGACCAGTGGATCCACCTGGCCGAAGGAAGCGGCATGATCATCGGCATCGGGCGCTGGGTGCTGCGCAAGGCCTGCCAACAGGCTGCGGTGTGGCAGCGTGTGCACGCCCAGCGGCTGCCCATGGCGGTCAACGTCTCGGCCCGCCAGCTGCAGGACCCCAGCCTGGTCGACGAGATCGCGGCCGCCCTGCGCGAATCGGGGCTGGAGGCGGGTGCCCTGGTGCTCGAAATCACCGAGAGCGCCACGGCCGACGACCCCGAAACGGCCATCGCCCAGCTTCAGGCGCTGCGCACCTTGGGCGTCGAGCTGTCGATCGACGACTTCGGGACGGGCTACTCGTCGCTCAGCTACCTCCGCCGCTATCCGGTGCAACACCTGAAGGTGGACCGCTCCTTCGTGGCCGAGGTGGTCACGAACCCCGAGGACCGCGCCATTGTGTCGGCCATCATCAATCTCGCTCACTCCCTCGGGTTGCACGTGATCGGGGAGGGCGTGGAGACGGACGAGCAACTCGAGGAGCTACGGCGCATGGGCTGCGACCAGGCCCAGGGCTTCCTCTGGCGCGTTCCCGCCGCCGAGGTGGACGTCACCAACTGGCTGTCGTCGCTGCGCCGTGGCCGGCAAGGGACGCTGATCGTCGAACCGTCATACGGTGGTGCGGTCCAATGAGGTCCAAGGGCGGGTCACAGACGATCTTCGAGGTGCAGGCCGGCCGCTCCGCCGTCCTCGTCAAGGCGCGTTCGAACGTCGGGCCGATCTCCTTCGCCACCAGTGAGCTACACGGCGAAATCTCCGCCGACGTGGAAGGGAAGTCCATCGACGCCACGGCGCCCGTCAAGGCGCGGCTCTCGGTGGCGCTCCGGTCGCTCACGTCGGGCAACAGCCTGTACGACACCGAGTTGAAGCGTCGGATCGACGCCCGGCGCTACCCCGACGCCGTGCTGGAGCTGGAGCACGCGATCCACCTGGCCGGGACGAACCGCTACGAGCTGGGGGCTCGCATCGAGATCCACGACGTCGTGCGACCGATCGGGGGCATCGTGACCGTCGACTCGCCGGGGCAGGGCGCCATCGTCGTCCGGGGACAGCAGACGCTCGACATCCGGGACTTCGACCTCGAGGTGCCGACGACACTGGCCCTGAAGATCTACCCTGAGGTCTCCGTCGAAATCCACCTTGAAGCGCGGTCGCAGTGAGAGCACGGGAGGAGGAGCGTGGGCTTGATCCTGGCGTTCATCGCCGGCTACGTCATCGGCGCGCGTGACGGGAGCGACGCGCTCGACGAGGTGATCGACGCCGCCAAGGCGGTGGCTGCCTCGCAGGAGTTCGACGACCTCGTCAAAGCGCTGCGGGCCCACGCGGGCCACGTGCTACAAGAGGTGGGCCGACAGATCGACCCGTCGTCGGGCGAGCCTGTGTCGATGGCCTCCATCCTCGGCCGCGCCCGGGAGTTCGTCGGGCGCGACGCCGCTACAGGGAGCGCATCCTGAGGTAGCGGGCCAGGTCGGGCAGGGAGCGCACGGCGAGCGCGGTCGCTCCGACGATGAGGATCCAGCGCACCACCCTCAACATGCCCGGCCCGCTCGGCCGCTCAGCGGTGGCCGACCCGCGTCGACCGGTCGGCCCGGGTCAGCACGTCCTCGGCCGACTCGCCATCCTCAGCCACGGCCACGCCCAGGGTGGCGTGCAGTCGGATGCCCCGGCCGCCCACCACCACCGGCTCGTCGAGCGTGTGCTGCAACCGTCGCATGAGCGGCCCGACGGCCTGCTCGTCGTTGACCGTGATGACCACCACCAGCTCGCTGCCGCCGACGCGCCCGACCGTGTCCTCGGTCCGCAGCACCGAGGTGAGCCGGCGGGCCATTTCGCACAGGACCGTGTTGCCTGTCGTGTAGCCCAGGTCGAGGTTGATCTCCCCGAGGTTGTCCAAGTCGATGTGGCAGACCACCACATCGCCCCCGTGACGCCGGCGGCGCGCCAGCGCCTGGGTCAGGCGGTCGAGGAGGAGGAGCTGATTGGCCAGCCCGGTGTGGGGATCGGCCATGGAGAGCTGCCACAACTGGTCGTACTTGCCCGCGGGAGGCCGACCCGGCGACTCCGCTCCTCCCGAGAACTCTTGCAGCATCGTCTCCACGCTCCTGGAGGTTCCGCCGGAGGAACTCCGCGCGGGCCCACCTGCGTCGCCACCCGTGTCCGGCAGGACGCTCTCCGATGGCGCGTCCCTGCTGAACACTTTCTTCCTGACCTTCCTCACGAAGCCCCCTCCGTTCCCTCTCTAATCCACTCTTATAGGATTCCCGCTCTCCCGTACAGAGCCGTAAGTCATGAACCTGGCCGACGACCCTGTTTTCCCAGGCCAGAGTCTTGAGTGTACTGCCCGGACCCGCCAGCCGTACTGGCGCGGACGGGGCCCTCGACGGTCGCCCACCGCCCTCCGGGCCAATCCCTGTTGCCCACGGCATCCGGCGGTGGTGGGCCGAAAAACGCGGCGCGGTTAACCTCGCCGCAGGGTCGTGCGAAGGGCTGCCACCATCTCCTCCTCCAACTCCGAGCGATGACGAGCGCCGCGGGCCCCACCCGCACGGCCGGAGCCCGCCGGTGAGCGAACCGGACCCGGTCATGGTCGTCGACGCCGAGGGCCTGCGGGACCTGGTGGCCCGGCTGGCCGACGAGGAGTACTACGGCTTCGACACCGAGTTCCACACCGAGCGCACCTACGTACCCGACCTGGCGCTGATCCAGATCGCCTGGGGGGGCAGTGTGGCCCTGGTCGACCCGCTCGCCGTGGACCCCGCCCCCCTGGCCGAGGTCTTCGGCGGCCCCGGCACCGCCGTGGCCCACGCGTCGTCGCAAGACCTCGACGTGCTCATCGCGGCGTGCGGCGCCGTGCCATCGGCGGTGTTCGACACGCAGATCGTGGCCGGGTTCCTCGGTATGTCCACCCCGTCGCTGGCCCGGCTCACGGACCAAATGCTGGGCGTCTCGCTCCCCAAGGCCGACCGGCTCTCCGACTGGCTGGAGCGCCCCATGTCCGAACGCCAGATCGCCTACGCGGCGAGCGATGTCGCCCACCTGCTGGAGCTCCGGACCGTACTGACCGAGCGGCTCAGCGCGCTGGGCCGTCTGGAGTGGGCGCTCGACGAGTGCGAGCAGGTGCTGGGAGACCGTACGCCCGCCCGCGATCCGGAGGAGGCTTGGTGGAAGCTCGGCGATATCCGGAGCATGTCGCGCCGCTCGCGCGGCGTGGCCCAGGAGGTGGCAGCCTGGCGCGAACGCACCGCGGCCGAGACCAACCGCCCCCGCCGCATGGTGCTGTCGGACCTCGGCCTGTTGGCCATTTCGCAGCGCCCGCCGCGCAACGGTGACGAGTTGCGGCGCTCCCGCGGCGTCGACGCCCGGCATCTGGCCCAAGGCCGGGCGGGCGAGATCCTACGGGCCGTCGAACGGGGACTCGCGCTCCCCGCCGCCCGCATCCGCATGCCCTCCGAGGGCCGCGAGTCGCCGGCGCCGGCCGCTGCGGTGGCGGTCTGCACGGGCGTCGTGCGCCAGATCGCGGACGACCTCGACTTCGACCAGGGCCTGCTCGCCACCAGGGCCGACATCGCCCAGCTCCTCTGCGGCGAGCCCAGTCGGCTCGACACCGGATGGCGCCGCCAGATCGTCGGCATCCCGCTGCGCCGCCTCATCGTCGGGCAGGTGGGCGTGTCCCTAGGCCCACGCCACCGCGTGCTCCTGGAGGAGCGGCCAGAGGCGTCCCCGCCTTCGACCGACCCGCGCTGAGGTGATCGATGAGGACGACACGCTGTCCACCAGGTACTTCTCGACTGCAGCCGGCGCCGGGAGGGGTTAAAGTTGCCCCTTCACCGCCCGGTCGAGCCAAGGCCACCGGGCTGTTGAGAAAGGGGCCGCTGCCCGGCGGGCGACCGAGCGGTGGTGGGGAATGACGATGCAACACTGGACGCAGATTTTGGCGAACGTCTCGCTCTGGGAGTTCGTCATACTCGCCGCCCTGACGCTGGGCCAGTGGTTGCGTCACCGGATCAAGGGCGCCGGCTGGGCCGCGTTGGCCTTCGGGATCATCGGGGGCATCTCCGTGGTGGCCAAGGTCGATCCGACCATCGTCACGAACGAGACGACCGTCAAGGTGCTGATCGCTCTCCTGATGCTGGTGCCGTACTGCCTGTTCCAGTTCGCCGGCAGCTTCCGCCGCCCGCCGGCGGTGGTGCAGTACGCCGCGGTGGCCCTGACCATCGCGGTGATCGTCTTCACCTTCACGCTGCAGTACGTGCCCGAGCCGGGGGCGCCGCCGCCGGCTGACTTCTTCGCCTACCGGCTGACCTTCTGCGTCCAGTGGGCCTTCCTCTTCAGCTATGTCGTCATCCGGCTCTTCCTGTCGGGGAGAGACCAGCCGCGGATCGCCAAGTACCGGATGCGGCTGCTCGCCATCGCCACGGCCGGACTCGAACTCCAGGTCGTGGTGGCCGCCCTGGGCATCTCGGGCATCACGGTGCAGTTCGTGGACCAGCTCGTGACCGTCGTCATGGGCGTGCTCTTCCTGGGCGCGCTGGTGCTGCCGGGATTCGTCCGCTCGTTCCTAGGCCGTCGCGAGGACCAGGCCTTCCGGCGCGGCATGACGGAGCTGGTCACGGCCGGCGGGCCGAAGCAAGTAGCGGAGGGCCTCCTGCCCCACGTCTGCGCCCTCGTCGGCGCCTCCCGCGCGGCTCTGCTCGAGCCCGACGGCACACCGCTTGCCGCGTACCCGCCGCCCGAGGACGGGGACGGGCAGGACGGGGCGGCCGCCGAGCCGTGGTGGGATGCCGTCGGCCCGAACGACGCGGCGGCGCCCTACCGCATCAGGCTGCAGCACCAGTACGGCGAAACCCACGTCCTGGTCGTTGCCATCAGCCCCTTCATGCCCTACTTCGGCGGCGACGAGCTGGCCAAGCTCCACCAGCTGGCCGACATGGTCGGTCTGGCCCTGGAACGCTCCGAGATGGCGGAGCAGATGGCGTACCAGGCCTCCCACGACGCCCTGACCGGCCTGGTCAACCGGGCGGCGTTCGTCGAGCAGCTGGACCTGGCGTTGAGCCATGTCGGCCGGCGCTTCAACGCGCTGGCGGTCATGTTCATCGACCTCGACCGGTTCAAGTCGGTCAACGACAAGGCCGACCACACCGCGGGTGACGCCGTGCTGCAGGAGATGTCGAGGCGCCTCGCCGCGGCGACGCGGCGGGTCGACGTGGTGGCGCGGTTCGGCGGCGACGAGTTCGTGGCCTTCGCCGAGGTGGACAACGAGGCCGAGGCGATGGACATGGCCGAGCGCTTCCGGTCCGTGCTGTCGGCACCCTTCGAGGTGGCGGGAAGCCACATCATCCTGACGGCCAGCGTGGGCGTCGTCGTTACGACGGACGAAATGGAGTCGTCGACGCTGCTGCTCCACGAGGCCGACCTGGCCATGTACGAGGCCAAGCACGCGGGTCGCGACCGCGTCGTCCTGTCGAGGTCACGGGCGCGGGCCATCGCCAAGGAGAAGTGGGGGCTGGCCCGGGGCCAGGACCCGGGGCACCCGGGCGCGGGCGAGTCCGGCGCCGGCGCCTAGTTGACCGCCCTATCCCGGCCCGCCCAGTAGGGCTGGCGTAGCTTGTACTTCTGTAGCTTGCCCGTGGCCGTCCGGTCGAGCGCCTCCCGGAACTCGACGGACGTGGGCGCCTTGAAGTGGGCCATCCGCTCGCGGCAGTGCCCGATCAGCTCGACCTCGGTCGTCTCCACTCCCTCGCGCACCACCACCAACGCCTTGATCGTCTCGCCCCACTTCTCGTCGGGTACGCCGATCACGGCCACCTCGGCCACTGCCGGGTGCTGGTAGAGGCAGTCCTCCACCTCTATCGACGACACGTTCTCCCCGCCCGTGATGATGACGTCCTTCTTGCGGTCGGAGATCACGACGTAGGCGCCGTCGAGATGCCCGCCGTCACCGGTGTGGAACCAACCACCCTCGAGGGCCGACGCACTCTCGGCGGGCTGCTCCCAGTAGCCGGCGAAGACGTGGTTCGAGCGCGCCAGCACCTCGCCCTCGGCGTCGACGGCGATCTGCACCCCCAGGGCCGGAACTCCGGCCCGCCCCAGCAGCTGCGACCGCGCCGTTGCGTCCAGCGCGTCCCACTCCGCCGGGGCCCGGTTGATGGTGAGCAGCGGCGCCGTCTCGGTCAGCCCGTAGATCTGAATGAACTCCCAGCCCAGCTCGGTCTCGATGCGCTCGATCGTCTTCGAGGGCGGCGGCGCACCCGCCACCACCATGCGCACCGTCCCGCGCCCCGGCACCTCCCGCCCCTCGTCACCGCGCGCCTCGGCCGCGCTCAGGATGGCCGCCACCACGGCGGGCGCGCCGCACAGCAGCGTGACGCCCTCCCGCTCGATGCGCGACAGGATGTCCTCTCCGTCCACCTTGCGCAGCACGACGTGGCGTGCCCCCATGCCCGTCACGGCGTAGGGCATGCCCCAGCCGTTGCAGTGGAACATGGGCAGCGTGTGCAGGAGCACGTCACGATCGCTCACGCCGGTGTGCCACCCGAAGGTGGTCGCGTTGAGCCAGCAATTCCGGTGGGTCAGCTCCACGCCCTTGGGCCGCGCCGTCGTGCCCGACGTGTAGTTGACCGAGCACGTCGCATCCTCGTCGCGCTCCCAGTGCTCGGGCGCGGCGCCCGCGGGCGCCGGCGCGAACAAGTCGGCGTCGTCCACGCCGTCCAGGCAGAACCGGTGGCTGACCTTGATGCGGTCGACATGGTCGGCCAGATCCGGGTCGTACAGGAGAACTGACGCCCCGGAATGTTCGACGATGTAGGCGATCTCGTCGGAGGTCAGCCGGAAGTTGATCGGAACCAGCACACGACCGTGGCCGCTCACGCCGAAGAACGCAGTCAGGAAGCGAGCCGAGTTCGGGCTGACGATGGCCACCCGCTCGCCGTGCCTGACGTCGAGGTCGTCCAGCGTCAGCGCCATGCCCCGCGCCCGGGCCTCGAGGTCTGCGTAGCTGGGCGCCCCG
>DATNLP010000484.1:0-2447 GCA_035602795.1 Acidimicrobiales bacterium
GTTGGGCGCCGTCGGCGAGAGCGCGCCCGTGCCCGAGCTGATGACCCGGGCGGTCGAACGGGCGGCCGCCGACGCGGGCGCGCCCGGACTCTTGGGCTCGGTCGACCGCGTTGCCGTGCCGCAAGGATCGTGGTCGCTGAAGGATCCCGGCCGCACCGTGGCCCGGCGCATCGGCTCACCCGAAGCGCGCACGATGCTCTACCAGGTCGGCGTGTCGCAACAGGAACTGGTCAACCACGCCCTGGCCGCCGTAGCGGCCGGCGAGTGCGAGACCGTGGTCGTGGTGGCCGGTGAGGCCCGCGCCTGGGCCCGCACCGCGGGCAGCGACGCCGGCCAGGACGAGGCGAAGGGCGGGCCCGACGAGGTGGTGACGCGGCCGCCCGACTTCGTGGCACCGGTCGAGGTGGCGGCCGGCCTCGTCTGGCCGGTCGTCCAGCAGTACGCGCTCATAGAGAATGCGCTGGGAGCCGCCGAGCACGTGGCACCCGAACATCAGCGCGGCGACATCGCCGCACTGTGGTCCCGGTTCAACGAGGTGGCCCGGGGCAACCCGGACGCGGCCTTTCCGGCTCCACTCTCGGCGGAGCAGATCGCCCGGCCGGGTCCGCGCAACCGTCCCCTGGCCTTCCCGTACAACCTCTGGCACTCGAGCCAGTGGACGGTCGACCAGGCGACCGCACTCATCGTCTGCTCGGCCCGGCGTGCCGAGGAGGCCGGCGTGCCGACGGACCGCTGGCTCTTCCCGCACGTCGCCCTGCACTGCTCCGGAGCCGTCACCCTCACCGCCCGCCGCCGGCTGCACGCATGGCCCGCCATGGAGGTGCTCGGCCGCACCGCGGAGCGCCATTTGGGCCGCCCGCTGCGCGACATCGAGCTGGCCGAGGTCTACTCGTGCTTCCCGTCGGCGGTACGGGTACAGCAGCGCGCGCTCGATCTCGACCTGGAGGGCACCCCCACCCTGACCGGCGGCATGGCCTTCGCCGGCGGGCCGTTCAACCACTACGCCCTGCAGTCGCTGGTGTCGGTCGGTCGCCGCCTCCGTGCCCATCCGTCCGAGCTCGGCCTCGTCACGACCGTGTCGGGCATGCTCTCCAAGCCCGGGCTCGCCGTGTGGTCGGCCACCCCACCGCAGACCGACGGCCGATCCGCCCTCCTGGCGGACCTGGTGGTCCACGCCGAGGCCGCCACGGACACCGTCCCCGTCGTCGAACGGCCGCCGGAGACGGCGACCCCGGCCACAGTGGCCTCGTTCACCGTGACCTACGGCGGCGAGGAGGGCGCCGACCCGGTGCGGAGCGCCATTGTGGCCGACCTGCCCGATGGGGCCCGCACCGCCGCCACCTGCGAAGATGCAGCGACCGCCCGCCTGGCTGTCGCCGAAGGCCTGGTTGGCCGGGCGGTGGACGTGAAGGACACGACATTCAGTCTCTGAGCACCATGACCACCGGCCCGGGCCGGCCCCGCCTGGTCGACCCCGAGCTGGCCGCCCGGCTGCCCGGCCTGCGGCGCGTCACCGCCATCGCTCTCGCGCTCGGCACGCTGACCGCCTTGGCCATCGTGGTCCAGGCGGTCGCGCTCGCTCATGCGGTGGACCGCTCGCTCCTGCACCACGCGTCCCTTCGCCAGGTCACCCCGGCCATCGCCCTGGTCGGCCTCGCCATCGTCACCCGTGCGCTGTTGCACGCGCTCACCGACCGCTCCGCCCACGGGTCGGCCGAGCGCGTCGTCGGCCATCTGCGCGGCGAGCTGCTCCAGCATGCGCTGGCCCTGGGCCCGGGCTGGCTGGCCGGCGAGCGGCCCGGTGAGCTGTCGACCACGGCCACCCGTGGGCTGCACTCGCTCCACACCTACTACGCGCGCTATCTGCCCCAAGCCGCCGCGGCAGCCGTCATCCCTCTCCTCCTGCTGGTGTGGATGGCGACCCAGGACTGGCTCTCGTTCGTCGTGGTCGTGGCCCTCGTCGCCCTGGTCCCGCTCACCATGATCCACTTCGGGCGCGAGGCGACCAGGCGCGCGGAGCGCCAGTGGCGCCGGCTCGGCTCACTGGCGGGCCACTTCCTCCAGCTCGTCGAGGGCCTCCCGACGCTGCGCGCCTTCGGCCGCGAGGCACACGGCCGACGCGAGGTGGAGGCGGCCAACGAGGGGGTCCGCGTCGCCACCATGCGCACCTTGCGGGTGGCGTTCCTGTCCGCCCTGTCCATGGACCTCATCGCCGGCTTCGGGGTCGGCTTCGTGGCCATGGTGCTCGGCCTCCGTCTGCTCTGGGGGGAGCTGGGGCTGCAGACCGCGCTCGCCGTCCTCCTGGTCGCGCCGGAGATCTTCGTCCCGCTACGCCGCGCCGGAGCGGAGTTCCACGCCAGCACCGAAGGACAAGCGGCGGCGGCGCGCGTGCTCGAGATCCTCGGCACCCCGGCACCGGTCACGGCGGCGACGGGGCAGCCGGGGCC
>DATNLP010000486.1:0-23504 GCA_035602795.1 Acidimicrobiales bacterium
CGGGGCGCCAGGTGCTGCGCAGCCTGGAGAGCCCTCTGGACGACACCGTCCCGGCCGCGCGTCCGATCACGGTCGAGGACCTGCTCACCTTTCGCCTCGGCTTCGGGTCCATCATGGCGCCACCGGACGCCTACCCGGTACAGGTGGCCGAGGCGGAGCTCGGCCTGGCCACGCTGGGACCCCCCTGGCCGCCACCACCCTTCTCCTCGGACGAGTGGATCGCCCGCTTTGCCACGCTGCCGCTGCTCGACCAGCCCGGGTCGGCCTGGCGCTACAACACGGGGGCGCAGGTGCTGGGCGTCCTGCTCGAGGGCGTCACCTCCCAGCCACTCGAGGAGTTCCTCCGGGACCGGCTCTTCGATCCGCTCGACATGTTGGACACCTCGTTCAGCGTGCCGCCGGCGTCGCAGCCGCGGTTCACCACCGCGTACGCCCCGGATCCCGAGACCGGAGAGCTCAGGGTGCTCGACCGGCCGACAGGCGGCTGGTGGAACCAGCCCCAGGCCATGGCGAACCTGGCCGGCATGTTGGTCTCGACCATCGACGACGTGTGGGCCTTCGTCGCCATGCTCGGCGCAGGAGGTTGGCACCGGGGGCGGCGGCTGTTGTCCGACGCGTCTGTGGCCGCCATGACGCGCAACCACCTGACCCAGGAGCAACGGGCGGCGAACACCCTCTTCCTCGGCGAGCACGGCGGATGGGGCTACGGCATGGCCGCCCCCGTCCCGCTGGAGGGAGAACCACCGGTCCCCTGGGGGTACGGCTGGGACGGCGGGACCGGCACGACGTGGCGCACCGATCCGGTGCGCGGCGTCACCGGCATCCTCCTGACCCAGCGCGCGCTGACCTCGCCCGAGCCGCCCCCGCTCTTCCGCGACTTCTGGGACGCCGCGCTGGCGGCCGTCGGGTCCTGAACGGGGCGTCGGCGCGCCACCCCAGCTACGCTGACGTGCCCGGCGCGAGAAGGGACCGAGCCATGTACAAGATGATCGCCGTCGGCACGGACGGGTCGGAGACCGCCGACCGGGCGGTCGAGGCAGCCGCCGACCTGGCCCGGTCATGGGGCTCGGAGCTGCACGTGATCACGTCCTTCAAGGCCAGCAGCCCGGGCCTGGCGCAGGTCACCGGTGCGGCGCTCGTGGACACCGGTGTCAGCCACGCCGTCGTCGAGGAGGCGGCGCGCCAGGTGGGAGCGCGGGCGATCGACACGTGGGGGAGCGGCCTCTTCGCACAGGCCCATGCCGTGCACGGTGACGCCGTGGACGCCATTTTGGACACCGCCGCTTTGTTGAACGCCGACCTGATCGTGGTGGGCTCCAAGGGCATGCGGGGCGCCCGGCGGTATCTCGGCAGCGTGCCCAACTCGGTCGCCCACGGGGCCCACTGTGCCGTCCTGGTGGTGAAGACGGCCTGACGGCGCAGGACGGCGCCGACCCGGGCATCGCCGTCAGTCCCGGGGCCGGCGGAGGAGCGGCGGTGGCCGGGCGGGTGCGCCTGCGCCCCCTGGAGGCGGACGAGCTGGCGCTCGTGGCGCGCTGGCTGTCCGCACCTCATGTCGCCCGCTGGTATCTGGCCGGCTCGTCGGTCGAGCGCGAGCTCGACGACCTGCGTCAGGGCGTTGCCGGGTCGTCGCCCGTCCATGTGCTCACGGTGCTGGAGGGCGACAAGCCGATCGGCTGGTGCCAGTGGTACCTGTGCGCCGTCGACCCCGAGTGGGCGGCCGACATGGGCGCCGGGCCAGGCGACGTCGGCATCGACTACGCCATCGGCGATCCGGCCCGCGTCGGCCGGGGCGCCGGGACGGCGCTGGTGGCCGCGCTCGTCGACGCCGCCAGGGCGGAGCAACCCGGTTGTGCCGTCACGGCGGACCCCGACGAACGCAACGCGGCCTCGCGGCGGGTGCTCGAGAAGAACGGCTTCCGGCTGCTCGACGTCACCGCCCTGCCGTCGGAGCGGACCGAGGATCCCGTGGCGATCTACCGCCTGCCCGGGCCCGGCGCCGCTGACGGGAGCGGATAGGGCAGGAGGAAGCCCTGGAGGTGGACCCGCGGGTCGCGCCGAAGAGGCCCCGCGGTCCCTTCGCACGACGACCGGCTCGCTTGACTGGCTCCGGGAGCCCAACCGAGTAACATGTCGGTGTGCCCGCGGTCTTCGAGGCCGTGATCATCGGGCTGGTGACGACCCAGATTGCATTCGTCGTCACGACGGTCTACCTCCATCGAGCGCTCGCTCACCGGGCGATCAAGCTGAAGCCGCCCGTGGCCTTCGCTTGCCGGTTCGTCATCTGGATTGCGACGGGGACCCGACCCCGCCAATGGGTGGCAGTGCACCGTAAGCACCACGCCTTCACCGACAAGGACGGTGATCCCCACTCGCCGGTCGTCTTCGGCTACTCGGCGGTCCAATTCGGCAATGCCATTCTCTATCGGAGGGTGGCGCGCGACGAAGTCGCAGTGGCCCGCTACGCGCGCGATCTGCCCGGTGATCGCTGGGACAGATTGCTGTTCGATCACGCACTGTTGGGCCTTGCCATCGGCATGGCGATACTGGTCGGACTGTTCGGATGGGAGATCGGGTTGATCGCGGCCGGCGTTCACGCCACGGCCTACATCCTCGGCGGCGGTGCCATCAATGCCATCGGGCACAAGTGGGGGAAGCGGCCACACGACAATCTGGCCACGAACAACCAATGGCTGGCCTGGCTGGTAGCCGGCGAGGGTCTCCACAACAACCACCATGCGGCGACGACGTCGGGCCGCATGTCGATGGCCGAGGGCGAGATCGACCCGGGCTGGTGGGCCGTGCGGGTACTCGTCCTCCTGCGATTGGCGACGCTGCGGCACAGCCCACGGGCAGCCGCTCCGTCGAGGGTTTGACCGGCGCGCCTGCCAGGAGCCGGCCGGACCCACTGCCGGTCGTGGAATCCGACTAGGGGCCGAAGGTGGCCGCACTCGGCGACGACGCACCCGTCGCGCCCGTGTAGGGGGGCGCTGGCCGTCCGTCCGGGTACGTCGTCGTAGAAGACACGACCCCGGTTGTCCCGAACGTCTCGGAACTGACCAGCGTTCCCTTCGGAATGACCTGACCGGCCTCGGTGACCGACTTGTGCGACACGACCTTCTCCCCGAGCACGGCAGATGTCTTCGGATTGAAGATCAGGATGGAGCGGTTCCCGAATCCGTCGATGGCGACGCCCGTTCCGCTCCGGCCCATCGCATCCTTGGTCGGGCCGAGCAGAACCACACCGCGAAGATGCTCGATGAGCTCGAAGATCGCCGAGCGCAGCGCCGGACTCGCCCCCAGCTGGAGCACGTTGCCGGCCAACTGAAATGTCGCCGAGGGGCTCTCTTTGTAGATCTTGAAGTACCGGTCCATGTACTTCTCCAAGGCGGCCGGCTGGGTCGGGAACTGTGACGAATCGAGGTAGGACAAGAAGTACTGGCCGTGGGCGGCGCGGAGTGGCCCCCCATTGGGAGCTTGCGTACTGGGGTACAGGACGTCTGCTCCCACGGGGTGCCAGCCCGCCGGAGATCCCGCCGCCTCCCACGCCGCCTGGTCGGATGGGAACGCCAACCGCGGCTGCCCGACCACGATCCGCTGGCGGCCGGACCCGTTGGAGGCAACCCAGGTCTGCGTTGTCTCGGGCACATCGAAGAGGAACTGGCGGACACCCTTTGGTGCAGGAGGCCCGAGCTCTTGGAGGAGCCGTGTCGTCTGGTAGTAGAGGTAGTGGCCGGGGCCAGGGGTGATTCCTGCGGGCCGAGTTGCTGCGATGGAGGCCACCTGGGAAAGAGCGGCGTCGGCCTCCGAGCCGGTGTTCGAGCCCGATGAGGGCAGGAGCTGGACGACCAGCACGGCGGCGAGGACGACGACGGCGATCGCGCCGATCAGTACGGAGCGCCGACGACGTCCATGAGCGACGGCGGGCGGTTGCCGGTCAGGTCGCTGCGTCAGACGACGCTCGATGTCGTCGAGGGTGACGCGAGGGCTTGCGGTGTCCACGTAGTCGCGGATTCGCTCTGACAGATCAAGCATGTTCTTCGACCTCCAAGGCCGCTCGAAGCTTGCGTAGACCGCGCTCGAGGTGAGTTTGTACGGTTGTCACACGAGTTCCGGTCAGTTCACCCACTTCCCGCATGGTCCACCCGAAGCCGTGGACCAGGATGACGGCTATCCGCTGGGCTTCCGACAGACTGGCGAGCGCGCTGGTGAGTTCGGGCTCGATGAGCGGTTCGGACCACTCCTCTCTGCCGTGGACCGTTCGCCGCTTCCGAGTCCGGCTGCGGGTCTGCCCGACTCGGAAGAGGTAACCGATCGGGTTGTCCGCCTCGACGACCCGCCCCCAGTGCTCCCAGGCCCACGCCAGAGCCTCGGCCGTCGCTTCTCGTCCCCGTTCAACCCCCAGGACGGCGAAGAGGGCGCGTCGAAGGCCTGGCTCGACCCTGGCGACGAAGTTCTCGAACTCCTGAATGCTCGGGGACTCGGCTTGGCCCACTACCTATTGTGACCATCCGGCCCGGCCGTTTTACGACAGGCGACCCCGGATTGTCCGCGTCCCGTTGGCCGAGGCGTCCCCGGCAGAGGTGCCACCATCGCCAGACTTCCCCCGTCCGGCGGGGGCATCACCGACGGTGAATCCTCAGACCTCTCGGATCTCGCATACCTCGGAGTGCCTGGGGCAGAAGTCGCCGTGCTCGTCGATCGTCCACCCTTCTCTCTTGGCCAAACGCCGCGGCAAGGGCTCAGAGGTGAACCGGTCCGCCGCACCTGGTCTGAGAACCTGGAACGTCACGAAGTAGTCGCAACCTTCGTCGTCGCACGCAACACGATTGCTGTGCACAGCCACGCGAGGAGCTTACGACCGCCCCGCCGGTGGACAGGGGCGACGGTCGCTCGGTCGCGGCAGCGAACGGGAGCCGGTGACTCGGGTTCTGCCTGACGTTCGGCCGCTGGTCTGTTGCGACGCCATCGAGACAGACTGAGAAGATGGGATCCGAGAATCGGCAGATGGCCGGGGCGGCAATCATCCGACCGGCACGCGCCGAGGATCTCGACGAACTGGTCGAACAGACGTGGGACGTCGCTGCAGAGGGCCGCTGGACCGGCATCGAGGTTCCGTTCGATCGCGATGCCCGCCGTAGCCTGCTCGACAGACTCTCGTCGGGGATTTCGTCGACCGTATTGGTTGCGGATACCGCCGCAGTGACAGGTGAGGGAATCGCCGGCCACATTTCGATCGATGTCGCCCCCTACGGGGTTGCCGACATCGGGATGCTCGTGATCGTCGGGTGGCGAGGTGTGGGCATCGGGGCGGCGATGCTCGACGCTGCCATCGGGTGGGCGACCGGGGCGGGGGCTCACAAAATGGCCCTCGAGGTATGGCCTCACAATTCCGCCGCCCTGGAGCTCTACCGCCGCGCTGGTTTCGTGGAGGAAGGCCGCAAGCGCCGGCACTATCGGCGTCGAAATGGAGAGCTTTGGGACGCCGTCGTCATGGGACGACCCCTGCCGTGAGAAGGGCCACGGCTTCGGTCGGAGGATCACAGCCGGCGTACGGCATCTGAGCGAGGCGACGACCTCCCTGCGATGCATCGCTCGGGCTGCCGCGCCAGACGCGAGACGGCCAGCGCCCGTCCTCGGGGGGAACGGGAGGGGTCCAGGGCGCCGGCCGTCTCGCTGTGCCAAGAACCTAAAGGGCTCCTCTAAGCGCGAGCTGTGCGCCGGGTTACGAACTTGTGGCATTTGCGGTACGAAGCGTCCGTGCCGAGACGAATCGCAGAATGGTCGCTCATCAGCGGCGGGTCACGGGTGAAGGCCCGACGAGTTCGGGTTGTTCGGACCGATGTCGCCGAAGTCTTGATGTCCGGGACCGTCTGACGAAGTGACCTCTGCTGCGGTGACGTCGGACTGGGAGGGCCACCAGGCCGCATAGAAGCCGTTCTGCACCGTGGCTTCGACGCGGACCCTATTGGCGAGATCGGGCCTTGGTGCAGCCGAGCGCGGTGGCGAGCTGCTCAGTCGTGAAGCCCTGCCACGCCGCCAGGGTCACCACCTCACGGTCCTCGGGCCGCATCCGCATCAGCGCCTCCCGGATGGACCCGCGCAGGACCATTGCGTCTGCGACGTCATTGACGGACGTGCCGCCCGCGAGGGCGTCACCCGCCAGCCGATCTCCGAGGGCTTCTCGTCGGGACTCGGCGCGCCATTGGTCTGCGAGCACCCGTCTTGCCACGCCCATCAACCAGGGAAGGGCGTCCACGGGGACCTGGTCGAACCGCCTCCAAGCCACGAGAAACGTGCTGGACACCACGTCGTGGGCGTTGTCCCTGTTGGTGCTCGTCAGGACGTACGCCAGCAGCGGACGGATGTTTCCCCTGTACAAGACCTCGAATTGCGCTCGGTCAGCCTGGCCCACACAACCCGTCTCCGAATGCTCCCGGACAGGTAATGGCCGGGGCATTGAAGTTATTTCACTTGTGTACGACCCCGATGGCCGACGCGTGCCGCGAACCCGGCGTCGAAAGGCGTCCTGAGCGGTTGATCGCCAACGGCTCCGAAGCGAAGATGGGAGGTGAAGAGCGACGACGAGGAGGAGCCGACCGACCAGCAGTCTTGGGCATCACTTCCAGACAGGAGGACCCCGAAATGGGGACGATCACGACCACCGACGGAACCGAGATCTTCTACAAGGACTGGGGGTCGGGCCAAGCCATCGTGTTCAGTCACGGCTGGCCGCTTTCTGCCGACGATTGGGACACCCAGATGCTGTTCTTCCTGAACCATGGCTACCGGGTGATCGCCCATGACCGGCGTGGGCACGGGCGCTCTGCGCAAACGAGCGACGGTCACGACATGGACCACTACGCCGACAACCTGGCCGCCCTGACCGCTCACCTCGATCTCCACGACGCAGTCCACGTCGGCCACTCGACTGGTGGTGGCGAGGTGGTCCGCTACATCGCCCGGCACGGCGAGAGCCGCGTTGCGAAGGCGGTCCTCATCAGCTCGGTACCGCCGCTCATGGTGAAAACCGACAACAACCCCGGTGGCCTACCCAAGAGCGTGTTCGACGATCTACAGGCCCAGTTGGCGGCCAACCGGTCGGTGTTCTACCGGGCCTTGCCGTCGGGGCCTTTCTACGGTTTCAACCGGCCCGGCGTCGAACCCGTAGAAGCGATCATCGAGAACTGGTGGCGCCAGGGGATGATGGGCGGAGCGAAGGCGCACTACGACGGCATCGTTGCTTTTTCTCAAACTGACTTCACGGACGACCTGAAACAGATCACAGTGCCCGTCCTGGTCATGCACGGAGACGACGACCAGATCGTGCCCTACGCCGACTCCGGTCCGCTGTCCGCGGCGCTCGTCAAGAACGGGACGCTGAAGACCTATAAGGGATTCCCGCACGGGATGCCGACCACCCAGGCTGACGTGATCAACCCGGATCTGCTCACTTTCATCGAGTCCTGACGGTACTGAGCGTGGCCCGAGCTCGAGGGCGGCTGCACTCCGGGCGCCGAGCAACGAACACGAGCTCTTGGCCAGACTGGCGCTGACTGGGGCGCCCTTCCATGATCACCCCGGACTTCCTGACGGTAGGGTCCAGGACGGAACCGAGCGAGTACGGCGGACCACGGGAGGGTACCGATGACCGATCAGGGTGACGGGCAGCAGGGTGAGCAGGTCCACGAGTGGGGAGTGGCCGTGCCGGCCTCGTCCGGGCGGCCCAAGCCGGGCGACATCATCACCGAGTCCGGCCTGAGCATGTCGGGTCCTCTGGTCGGTCACGACGTCTCGACCCCGCTCGAGGAGGACGAGCCCGAGCACACCATTCCCCCGGGACCGCTGTGGGCCATGAAGGAGCGCCGGCACATCCAGTGGCACCTCTTGCCCGCCCACGAGCGGCACGACCGGATCCGCGAATGCCTGGACGCCGACGACTACACCCTCTACTGCATCGACGACGGAGGGCACCACGCCATGATCGGCCGCCGCGTCGGCGTCTCACCCAGCGATTGCGAGTACACGCTGCTCGGCCGGATCTCCCGCGGGCGATACGAAGAATTGCGCGACGAGGTCGTGCCGCTGGTCAACTGCTTCGAGACGGCCGCCGAGATGCGTCTGTGCGGGGTCGCCGTCGAACAAGACATCCGTTCGTCCAACGTCTTCGACGTGGCCATCTACGACAGCATCGACGACGTCCCCGAGGACTACCGGCCAGGCTCGCCGTTCCATCACTTCAACCAGGAGCTCGAGATCACGGCGTAACAGGTGACCGTTCGAGCCAAGGAAACGGATTGGCCCTGGCATTTCCTGGTGGCCTGAAGTCCTGGTAAGGCAGAATCTAGAAGATGGCGCTGCCGACCGGGACGGTCACCCTCCTCTTCACGGATATCGAGGGTTCGACCCGACTCTGGGATCAGCACCCCGATGCCATGTCCGCCGCCCTGGAGCGCCACGACGCCCTCATGCGCTCCGCCATCGAGTCGTCGGGGGGCTACGTCTTCAAGACGGTGGGAGATGCCTTCTGCGCCGCGTTCGCAGCGGGCAAGGACGCGGTGGCCGCCGCCGGGGCGGCGCAGCGTGCCCTCCATGCCGAGGACTGGCCCAGCGAGGCAACGCTCCGGGTGCGCATGGCTCTGCACACCGGCGAGTGCGAAGAGCGCAATGGTGACTACTTCGGACCCGCCGTAAACCGCATCGCCCGACTGGGAGCCACCGCGCACGGAGGCCAGGTGGTGGTATCCCGATCGACTGCCGAGGTGGTCCGGGACCGCCTGCCAAACGGCATGAAGTTGGTCGAACTCGGCCTCCATTCCTTGAAGGACCTCGAGCGCCCCGAAGAGGTCTTCCAACTGGACGTGGATGGAGTGTCGGCTGACTTCCCGCCGCTCCGCGTGCACGTCGACGCTGAGATCACGTCCGCTCTGGCCAATCCGACCAACCTCACGCAGCCGGTATCGAGTCTCGTGGGGCGAGACATTGAGATGGTGGAAATGGTCAAGCTCCTCGGCAACAACCGTCTCGTCACGCTCACCGGTTCGGGCGGCGTGGGCAAGACCCGATTGGCCATAGAAGTCGGGCGTGCCGTCCTCCCCGACAGACCAGACGGGGTATGGCTCTCGGAGTTGGCCGCCGTCACCGATCCCGCCTTGGTGGCCTCAGAAGTGCTGAGTGACCTCGGTATCGGCGAGCAGTCGGGCAAGGAGCCCCTGGACACGTTGGTCGAAGTCCTCTCGACCCAGGGCCGGGTGGTCATCCTCGACAACTGCGAGCAGGTGCTCGACGGCTGTGCCGCCCTGGCCGACGCCGTCGTGCGCAACTGCCCCGCGATCCGACTAATGGTGACCAGCCGGGAGCCGCTGCGCATCGAAGGTGAAGTCATCTACCGGGTTCCCTCTCTTTCGCTGCCGCCCGAGCAGGTGGACGACCGGACGGATCTGTCGGGATCGGGTGCGGTCGCCCTCTTCGTCGAACGAGCGACGGCCCAAGCCCCCGGGTTCGAACTCACCGATGACGACGCCCCTCTGGTCGCCGCCATCTGCCGACGACTCGATGGGGTGCCCCTCGCATTGGAGTTGGCGACGGCACGTCTCCGTTCCATGTCGCTGGCCAAACTGCACGACCGCCTGGAACACCGCTTTGGGCTGCTGACCGGAGGAAGCCGAGTCGCCCTTCCTCGTCAGCAGACGTTGCGGGGGCTGGTGGATTGGTCCTTCGATCTGTTGACCGGACCGGAACAAGCGCTGTTCCGCCGGAGCTCTGTGTTCGTGGACGGGTTCGTTCTGGAAGCGGCTGAAGGCGTGTGTGCTCTCGACGATATTCCCGACTGGGACGTGGCTGACTTGCTCGCATCGCTCGTCGACAAGAGCCTGGTGGTCGCCGAACCCCACGGTGACGACGTCCGCTACCGGCTGCAGGAGACGTTGCGCCAATACGGAGCGGAGCGCTTGGCCGAAGTTGGTGCATTCGATGGGGACGACCTGCGCGAATCCGATCGGGTCGTTGCTGCCCATGCTGAGTTCTACTTGGCTTTCGCAGAACAGGCCGCACCTCATTTGCCCCGGCGTTCCGCCATTGAATGGACCGCTCGGCTCGATGACGAGCAGTTGAACCTCAGATCGGCGATCGAGCACCACCTGGGCACGCCCGAAGGTGCAGAAACGGTCCTCGACCAGTTCAGGTCCCTGCAACGGTACTGGGCGTCCGCCCGGCAACCAGCGCAGACGCTCGATCTGCTCGAACAAGTGCTCCTCCGGGTCGGATCCGACATCACGCCTGCTCGTCGCGGGCACGCTTTCTATTTCAGGTCAGAACTGCTGTATCAGATCGACATGCGGCGCGCCCTGGATGCGATTGCCGAGACGGTCGACGTGGCCAGTGGGGCCGACGATCCGGCTCTGGAGGCGCGGGTCCTTTCTTGGTACTCCAGATGCCTGGCCATGAACGGCAGAGGAGAGGAGGCTCTGGAACCGGGCGGCCGAGCAATCGCACTGGCGCGCCACATCGGCGACCCGCTCCTGCTCGGCAATGTGCTGTACCAGTTCGGAACGGCTCTGGCCCAAATCGGTGACGCGGGGGCCGAAACGATCCTCCTCGAAGCCCTCGAACTTGCCGAGCAGTCCGGGGACGTGCTCATCGCGAGCAGGCTTCACAACAACTACGCCGTCGTGCTCATCGCAAGGGATGACCTCGCCGGTGCCCGGCAACATCTGGAGGCAGCGCGGGTGCGGACTGGAAGTGAGAGCGCCATTGGACTGGACAATCTTGGTTGGGTGATGCTCCAAGAGGGTGAGCCGGATGGCGCCGCAGCCTGTTTCACCGATGCCTTACGCTCGGCCAGGCTCAGGGGACGGGTAGGGGACATCCCTTATCCCGTACTGGGCATAGCCTGCTGTGCCACCCACCGTGGTGCGTCCGGGGCCGCCGCCGTGCTGCACGGCGGCGCGGATGTGCTTCTCTCTCAATCTTCTGTCACGTGGGAGGCGTTCGAGGCAACTGCTCGCGATCAAAACATCGCCGTTCTGCGTGAACGCCTCGGTGAGGACTTCGAGCACCTCTACGCGAAGGGACGGACGCTGCCCAACGACGAGATCATTCGGCTGGCTCTTGCAGGCAACGACCTCCAGGGCTGAGCCGTGCCGGAATCAGTCGAAGCGGCCCCAAGTGGTGGCCGGGACGACCGGGCTGGGATGCGTCACCGAAGCGCTACGTCAGACCTCCCGCACGCGGCAGGCCCGGGCGTGGCGGGCACTAGCAGGCGTAGTCCTCGTCGTACTGCTGGCTGTTGTACTGGACGATGAGCGGCGGTCCCGGCAGCTGCGCTCCGTGGTTGTCCACCCAATTGGAGTAGTCGGCACACGAGCCCGGGCCGCTGGGCGAGGGCAGGTAGTCGGCCATCCAGTAGGGCACGCTGGGTTGGTAGTCGCCCACAATCGAGTTCCAGACGCCGGGGCTGGCGTAGATGCCGACGTTGGCCAGACCCTTGGTCTCGTGCAGCGCGTTGAGCGCGCCCTGGACGAAGGCGGCGTTCGACGCGCTGTTGCCCGACCACGGCATGCTGGGGTCGTTCTCGACGTCGAGCCACCAGGTGACGTCGGTGTTGACGCCGGGTTGCTCCGCGTCCTGGAAGGCGTCGATGCCCGCCTGGAAGCCCGCGTTGCAGGCGCCGGTGGGGTCGGAGCTGCAGCCGGGCTCGCTCGTGGTGGACGTCTGATAGGTCAGGAACGTGTAGAGGTTGAGCCCGGCGCCGGCCCAGGCCGCCTCGGCCTGTAGGCACGGGTTGGCGTAATTCCCGGGCTGCCCTATCTGGGGCGACGTGTCCGACGCCCCGTCCACCTGCACGATGCCGATCTGGTGGTCGCCCCCCGGGAAGCCGCCGCTGCACTGGTAATTGCTGATGTCGTAGCCGTAGGAGCCCGACGGGAACGGCGAGCCGACGAAGGCGCCGTTCCCCGGAGCCTCGGCCATCCCGACAATGGGCCGGTTGAGCGGCGCCGGTGCCGACCCGTAGTAGTCGGCCGACCCGAAGTTGGACACGAGGCCGGTGTCGTCGGTGAACCAGTACCCCACGTCGTTCTGGCCCGAGGGCTGCAGCGTCCCGCTGGAGGTGGCCGCCGCCGCCGCCACGATCGGGTTCTTGAGGGGCAGCCCGCCGAGCGAGCCGTAGAACGGGGCCGTGCCGAAGCTGAAGATGCCGCCGTCGGAGGCGATCAGGAAGTACCCGCCCCCGTTGGGGTCCGCGATCATGCCGATGACCGGTTTGTTCAGCGCCAACGATCCCGTGGAGCCGTGGAAGGCGGCGTCGCCGAAGGCGAAGATGCCACCGTCGGCCGCCACCAGCCAATAGCCGCCGCCGTCGGCCGTGGCCGCCATGCCCACCACCGGCTGGTTGAGCACCAGGCTGCCGGTCGACCCGTAGAAGTGTGCGTCGCCGAAGGCGAAGATGCCGCCGTCCGACGCCACCAGCCAATAGCCCCCGCCGTCCGGCGTCGAGGTCATGCCGACGATGGGCCGGTTGAGCACCAGGCTGCCGGTCGACCCGTGGAAGCCGGCGTCGCCGTAGCTGAAGATGCCCCCGTCGGAGGCCACCAGCCAGTACCCGCCGCCGTCCGGCGTGGCCGCCATGCCCACGATCGGCTTGTTGAGCGCCAGCGCGCCGGTCGAGCCGTAGAAGGGCGCGCCGCCGAAGCTGAAGATGCCGCCGTCCGACGCCACCAGCCAGTAGGCGGGCACGCTCGAGCTGGCGCTGGCCGCCGCCGGTGGTGCCGAAACCGTGACGGCCGCCGAGACCAGGGCGAGCAGCGGCAGGGCCGCGAGCAGGACTGCGAGAACCGGGCGCCGGATCAAGTTCGAAGGAATTCCGCCACGCGGAACGCGAGGTCGAGCGACTGGCGGGCGTTCAGGCGGGGGTCACAGGTCGTGGTGTAGCGCGCCCCCAGGTCCCCCTCGAGGATCTCCTCCGCGCCGCCGAGGCACTCCGTCACGTCGTCGCCCGTCAGCTCCACGTGGACGCCGCCGGGCCAGGTGCCCTCGTCGCGGTGGACGTCGAAGAAGGAGCGCACCTCGGAGAGGATGTCGTCGAAGCGCCTGGTCTTGCGCCCGCCCTCGCTGGTGAACGTGTTGCCGTGCATGGGGTCGCAGGTCCACACCACGGGGTGGCCCTCGGCCTCCACGGCCCGCAGGACCGGCGGCAGCAGCTCACCGATCCTCTGCGCCCCGAACCGGGTGATGAGCGTGAGCCGGCCCGGCACGCGGTCGGGGTTGAGGCGCTCGCACAGGGCCACCACGTCCGAGGGCGGGCAGTCCGGCCCGATTTTGCAGCCGACCGGGTTGTTGATGCCCGACGTGAATTCGACGTGCGCCCCGTCGACCTGCCGGGTGCGGTCGCCGATCCACACCATGTGGGCCGAGCAGTCGTACCAGTCACCCGTCAGCGAGTCCTGCCGCGTGAGGCACTCCTCGTAGGGGAGGATCAGTGCCTCGTGGCTCGTCCAGAAGTCGACCTGGTGCAGTCCTTCCTCCGCGCCCAGGTTGATGCCGCAGGCCGCCATGAAGCGCAGGGCGCGGTCGATCTCGGAGGCGATGCGCTCGTAGCGCTGGCCCTCGCCCGACGACGCCACGAACTGCTGGTTCCACAGGTGCACCTGGGACAGGTCGGCGAAGCCGCCCTTCGTGAAGGCGCGCAGCAGGTTCAGCGTCGACGCGGACTGCTGGTAGGCGGCCACCATGCGGTCGGGGTCGGGCCGCCGCGCCTCGTGCTCGAAGGCCTCGTCGTTCACCATGTGGCCGCGGAAGGCCGGCAGCTCGGCGTCGCCCACCCGCTCGGTGCCCGCCGAGCGTGGCTTGGCGAACTGCCCGGCGATCCGGCCGACCTTCACCACCGGCACGCCGGCGGCGTACGTCAGCGCCACCGCCATCTGCAGAATGATCTTGAGCTTGTCCCGGATGGAGTCGGCCGTGTGCTCGGCGAAGGACTCCGCGCAGTCGCCCGCCTGGAGCAGGAAGGCCTCGCCGTTGGCCACCTGAGCGAGCTGGGCCGTCAGACGACGCGCCTCGCCGGCGAACACCAGCGGCGGCAGGGTGGCCAGCCTGGCCTCCGCCTTCTTGAGCGCGTCGGCGTCAGGCCAGTCGGGTTGCTGCGCCGCGGGGAATTTGCGCCAGGACGCGGCGCTCCAGGGGGAGGCGGGGGTCTGGCTCGTCACCGGAACAGGTTAACGCCGTAGGATCGGCCCCCATGGCCGCCTTCCGCTTCACGGTCCAGCTCGAGGGGGCTACATCCCCCGCCGCCTGGCGCGATCTGGCGCGCCAGGCGGAGGATCTGGGCTACTCGACGCTCTACATCCCCGATCATCTCGGAGACCAGTGGGGACCCTTCGTCGCGTTGACGGTGGCCGCCGAGGCCACCACGACGCTCCGGGTCGGCACGCTCGTGCTCGACAACGACTTCCGCCATCCGGTCGTGCTGGCCAAGGAGGCGGCCACGCTCGACCTCGTCTCCGACGGCCGCTTCGAGCTCGGCCTGGGCGCCGGGTGGATGACGAGCGACTACGACCAGTCGGGCATCGTGATGGACGCGCCGTCGGTGCGCGTGGCGCGCCTGGCCGAGAGCATCAACATCATGAAGGCGCTGTGGACCGACGGGCGCGCCACCCTCGAGGGCGCGCACTACCGGGTGCACGAGGCCGTCGGCTCCCCGCGCCCCGTCACCCCCGGTGGCCCGCCGCTCGTCATCGGCGGCGGGAGCAAGCGCATCCTCACGTTGGCCGGGCAGCACGCGCAGATCGTCAGCGTCGTGCCGAGCCTGGCCGCCGGCGTCGTCGGCCCCGAGGTCGCCGGGGAGGTTCTCGTCGAGAAGTACGCCGAGCGTGTCCGCTGGGCGCGCCAGGCGGCCGGCGACCGCGCCGGCGAACTCGAGCTCCAGTGCTGGACCGTGACCGTACAGGTGGTGCCGAACGGGCGCGAGGTCATAGAGACGATGGCGTCGGTCTTCAGCCTCACGCCCGAGCAGTTGCGCGCCACGCCCGCCGCGCTCATCGGGACCGTCGAGGAGATCGCCGACACGCTGCGCAAGCGGCGGGAGGAGCTCGGCTTCACCAACATCGTCGTGCACCAGGCCGAGATGGAAACGGTGGCGCCGGTGATCGCCCAACTTGCCGGCACCTGACGTTCCCGCCCGCGTCGGGATCCTCGGGGGGACCTTCGACCCGCCGCACGTCGGGCACCTGGCGGCGGCCCGCGCCGCCGTCGACGCGCTCGGGCTCGACCGCCTCCTCCTCGTCGTGGCCAACGACCCCTGGCAGAAGTCGGGCTCCCGCCGGGTGTCGCCCGCCGAGGACCGCTACGCCATGACGGAGGCCCTCGCCGAGCAGATCCCGGCCGCCGAGGCGAGCCGGCTGGAGATCGACCGCGGCGGGCCGTCCTACTCGGTGGACACGGTGGAGGAGGTCCGGGCCGCCACGCCTGGCCTGCTCGACCTCTTCCTGGTGGTCGGCGCCGACCTGGCCCCCGAGCTGGAGTCCTGGCACCGCCCGGACGAGCTGAAGCGCCTGGTCACGGTGGCCGTGGTCTCCCGGCCCGCCGGCCCGGCCGCCGGCGTCCCCCCTGGTTGGCGGGTGGTCCGGGTCGACGGCCCCCAGGTGGCCGTCTCCAGCTCGGAGGTGCGTGAGCGCCTGGCCAGGGGCGAGCCGGTCGAGGGTCTGGTGCCCGAGGTCGTCATCCGTTGCATCGAGCGCCGCGCTCTGTACGCTGTGGGCAGATGAGCGCCATGCCGGCCAGGGTGACGGAGCTGCCAGTGGGTCCAACCTTGGACGCGGCCCCCGAGCGGGTGCAGCGCCGGACCGATCGGCGGGCCGAGGAGAGGGTGGCGCGGCGAGACCGCAGGCGCTGGGCCGTGATCGCCGGTGCCATCTTGGTCGGCTCGTTCGGGCTGACGGTGGGGATCCTGGACGTGCTCCATTGACCCCAGGGTTGGGCGTGCACGTCCAGCTGCCGCCGACGGTGGCCACCGCGGCGGAGTCGGCCGACGCCAAGCTCGGCCGCGACACCGTCGTCCTCGCCATGGGTGAGCTCTTCGGCGTGGTGGACGCGTTCGTCATCACCAGCGCGGCGAACACGCGCCACGTGCGCACGCTGGTCGAGGAGATCGAGAAGGGTGTCAAGGCGGCGCACGGTGTCGGCCCGTTGCGCACCGAGGGGCTGGCCGACGCCACTTGGGTCCTCATGGACTACGGCGACTTCATTGTGCACGTCTTCTTACAGGAGACGCGCGACTACTACGACCTCGAGCACCTCTGGTCGGGTGCGCCGCGCGTGCCCTGGCGGGCCGAAGTCGAGAACGCGGGCTGACCGCCGCTCCGCCGGGCCGCGCCGCAGCGTCCCGCTACGACGGGGCGGTGAGGAAGTCGATCACGTAGACAGGCCCGGCCACCTCCGAGCCGTTGGCGACCGGGACGCTCGTGCGCTGCCCGTCGATCTCGAAGAGCACGCCGGTGCTATTGCCGTTCTCCGCGGCGACAGTGGCGACGATCTGCCCCACCGCCAGCTCGGTGTCGGTCCCGGTGAACTCGCCGAAGGCGCTGTTCATGTTGACGGTGACGATGTTGCCGGCGGTGGTGGCCGCGAGCACCGCCACGTCGCTCGGGATGGCAGTGGTGATGTTGGCGGCCTCCTCGGCGCTCGTCGGCCCGAGCATGAGCGCGCCCAGAATAGAGGTGAGCGGTGCCGTCCCCGCCACGTAGCGTTCGGCCGGCTGCAGCAGGTCGGTGGCACCGAGGAAGAACACCTTCACCGCGACGAAGGACTTGGGCTGGGTCGTGGTCGTCGTCGGCAGGTGCGTCTCCAACAGGTTGTACGGCACCTTGGACGGCGCAATGGACACCGGCGCGCCCTGGGTCGGTATGGCACAGCCGGCCGCGACCAGGCTCAGCAAGCCAAGCAGCAGCGGCGTCCGCAGCCGCCTCCTCACACATCCCCCTCGGCCTCGTGGCCGTTGAGCACGGGCAGCGACAGGACGAAGCGGGCGCCGCCCGGCGGCGAGGACTCGACGTGGACGCCGCCGTGCATGACGCGCATGTGCTCGGCCACCAGCGCCAGCCCGAGCCCGCTGCCCGTGCCCGCGCCGCGACGGCCCGCGGCCGAGCCGCGGTAGAACCGCTCGAACACCTTGGTGCGCTCGCCCGACTGGATGCCCGGACCGGCGTCGTCCACCGTCACCTCCACCTCCTCCTCCTGGCCGCCCGGCCGCACGGTGATCTCGGTCACCCCGCCGCCGTAGTGGGCCGCGTTCTCCATCAGGTTGGCCATCACCCGCTCGAAGCGGCGCTTGTCCACCCCCACGTGCCAGTCCCGCACGGCGTCCTCGACCAGCACGGCCGGCGTCGGGCCGGACACGTCGAGGCTGCGCGCGCCGGCCTCCACCGAGCGCTGCACCAGCTCGGACACGTTCACCTCCTCCAGGAAGACGTCCAGGGAGCCGGCGTCGACCCGCGACATCTCGAGGAGATCGCTCACCAAGCGTTGGAACCGGCGCAGGTCGGCGCCCAGCAACAGGAGGGCCCGTTGCGAGCGTGGCGCCAGCTGGTCGCGCTCGGCCTCGAGCACCTCGAGGGTGGCGGCCAGGGTGGTGAGCGGGGAGCGCAGCTCGTGGCTGACGTCGGAGTTGAAGCGCGCCTCGCGCTCGATGCGCTCCTGCAGCTGGTCGACCATGGCGTTGAAGGAGTTGGTCAGGCCGAGCAGGTCGGGGTCGGCGGCGTCGGGGTCCAGGCGGGTGTCGAGCTCACCGCTGGCGATGGCGCCGGCGGCGCGCGAGACGTCGGCCAGCGGTCGCAGCGAGCGCTCGCTGGCGAAGCGGCCCAGGCCGACCCCGAGCAGCGTGGTGAAGATGCCGGCGACGAAGAGGGTGAGGCCGAGGATGCGCAGCGTGTGGTCGAGGTCGGACAGGTTGAAGACCTCGAAGTAGGCCGCCTGCACCGAGGGGACCGGCACGCCGACCACGATCTCGGCCGTGCCCTGTGCCGTGCGGTAGGTCTGCGTGGCCGCCGTGCCCGCCAGCACTTCCCGGCGCAGCCGCACCGGGATGGAGGAGGCGTTCACCCCCAGGGACGACACGTAGGACTTGCCCCCGTGGTACAGCACCGAATGCGCGTCGGTGCCGGCGTCGCCTGCGTCGATGGAGGCGAGAAGTGTCACGTAGCCGGTGTCGCCGCCCAGGAGGTTGCTCCGCACCAGCACGGCGTTGGCGAAGGCCTGGTGCTGGGCGGCCGACTCGCGCCCGGCCAGGAGGAAGTGGCGGGTGGTGAAGTAGGACAACCCGCCCATGAAGATCGACAACACCAGGGCGCCGAGCCCGAAGACCGCCGTGATGCGGGCTCCGATGCCCAGCTTCATGGTCAGGGCACCAGCTTGTAGCCCATGCCCCTGACGGTGAGTATGTGCTGGGGCACCGCCGGGTCCGCTTCGACCTTGGTGCGCAAGCGCCGGATGTGGACGTCGACCAGCCGCCCGTCGCCGAAGTAGTCGTAGCCCCACACCCGGTCCAGCAGCTGCTCGCGGCTGAGCACCTTGTTGGGGCTGGCGGCCAGCTCGCACAGGAGGCGGAACTCGGTGCGCGTGCAGTGCACCTCCTCGCCGTTGAGGTGACGCAGCACGCCCTGTTCGGGCAGCAGCTGGAGGTCGCCGAAGGTCAGCGCCCCCGGCTCCTCCTCGGCCGGCCGGGCCCGGCGCAGCAGGGCGCGGATGCGCGCCGCCAGCTCCTTGGCCACGAACGGCTTGGTCACGTAGTCGTCCGCCCCGGCCTCCAGTCCGGCCACGACGTCGTGCGTGTCAGCCCGCGCTGTCACGATGATGATGGGCACGGCGCTGTTGCGCCGGAGGGCCCGGCAGCACTCGAAGCCGTCCATGCCGGGCAGCATGAGGTCGATCAGCGCCACGTCCGTGGGGGCTTCGGCGAAGAGGTCCAGTCCCTCCTCGCCGCTGGCGGCGTCCTTCACCTCGTAGCCCTCACCCTCGAGAGCCAGGCGCATGGACGAGCGGATCCGCTCATCGTCCTCGACAACCAGGATTCGTCCGCTCACGGGCCTCCAACTCAGCTGATCCAGAGATCTCAGCTGGTCCAGAGTACGGCAAATGGGTGAGTGGCCTACCTCATCAGTGAGGGCTCACGAGTCCCGTCACACCCGCTGGGCATCGTGAATGCATGGCCGAGGAGTACGTGACCAGGGCGATTGTCTTCAACGTCGACCTTTCCCGCTCCCAGGAGAGATTTGCCTACTCCTACGCCGGGGCCCGGCGCTTCTCGTACAACTGGGCCATCGGCGTCGTGCGTGAGAACCTCGAGACGAGATCGGCAGAGCGGGCGGCGGGTGTAGCCGAAGATGACCTCACGCCGGCGCTGTCGTGGTCGGCCTACAGCCTGGGCAAGGCGTTCAACGCGGTGAAAGAGGAGTGGGGCTCGGACGGGTCGTTGCCCACGGTGTCCGGTTGGTGGATGGTGGATTTTGAGAGGCGTCAGCCCTCGATTTTGAGGTACGTCGTCTCGCCGATTTGCCGTACCTAGCTGATCCAGATCTGGGTGGGCCAGACCGATCCCCCGATCATGCCGAATGCCCGCTGGCCCTGGGGCGTAGTCGGATTATTGAAGTTCTGGACGGTGGGATTGCCGATCACGGCCCAGATCGCCCGGTCCAGCCACAGGTAGGGCAGGTCCAGGGCCAGGCGCTTGTTGACCGTCTGGTAGGCGGTGGCCCGCACGTCGGGATCGGTGCTGGCGCGGCCGGTCTGCAGGGCGGCCTCGATCTTCGGGTCCGCGTTGCGGGCCATGTTGATGGAGAGGTTCCCCTCGCCACCCACCGTGGTGGAGCTCCAGAAGATGTAGTTCAGGTCCGGGTCCACGGCTCCGAATTGCCGCCAGCCCAGGGCCTGGTACTGGCCGACCAGCGCGTCGTTGATGTCGTCGTTCTGCTCGACGATGGTGTTCTGGACCTTGAAGCCCACGGACTGCCACGCTTGCTGGATGTACTCCTGGGCCCGGATGGCGGACGGTGAGTTGGTCGACCCCCAGCTGAAGCTGATCGGGCCGCCCGTCTGCTTCTCCACCTGCTTGACCAGCGCCCGCGCCCCCGACGGGTTGTAGGCCGGGTAGCTGGTCGTCGAAAAGTAGGGCGACCCCGGCGTGAACAGCCCGGTGCTGATGGGCTGCACGTTGGCGTTGACCACCTTGGTGTACTGCTGGCGGTTGATGGCCATGGCGGCCGCCCGGCGCACCGTCGCATTGTTGAACGGGGCCTTCAGGCAGTTGAGCTGGACGCAGTCCATGTCGGGCTCGCCGGCCACCTTGCCCGAGTCGTCGATGTAGGACCAGCTGGGGTTGCCCCGGAACTCCAGGATGATCTGCGCCGTGTCCGTGATCATCAGGTCGATGGTGCCGGACTTGAGCGCCTCGGCCCGGGCCTCCTCGTCGGGAATCGGCTTGAACGTGATGGAGTCCAGGTAGGGCATGCCCGGCCGCCAGTAGTGCGGGTTGGCCGTCGCCGTGAAGTGGTCGTTGGGGATCCACTCCTGGAAGACGAACGGGCCCGTGCCGACCGGATGGTTGGTGCCGTTGGGGTTGGCCAGCATGGACGGGGCCACGACGTAGGCGATCTGCCCGCCGATGCCGCCGGCCAGGTAGTAGGGGAACGGCACCCAGGGCGACTTGAACGAGATGGCGACCGACAGCGGGCCGGTCTGGGTGATCGACACCAGCGTCGGGTTGATGACGATGCCGGTGAGCAGCGACTTGGACTGGGCCTGCAGGTTCTGCAGGAGAGCGGCGCCGTTGCACGGCGTGCCGTCGTGGAAGACCACGTTGGGCTTCAGCGTGATGGTCCAGGTCGTGTAGGACGAGTTGGGCACCACCGATTGGGCCAGGTAGGGCGCCCACCCGCCCTCCGCCGTGACGATGGTCAGCGGGTCGAAGACCGTGCGGGCGTACATGACGCCCACCTCGTCGAAGCGGGCCGTCGTGGGCAGGAAGCCCGACTCCTCGGCGTCGACGCCGAACACGAGCGAACCGCCCTTCTTGGGGGTCTTCTTCGAGACGCCGTTGCGCCCCGGGCCGTTCGTGACGGCGCCGGCGATCCCGTCCCACCCCAGGTCGAGCGCGGACGCGCCGGCGAATCCGGCCGCAGCGGCCGCGCCGCCGGCGAGCAGCGCACGGCGATCGAATCTCGAGACCATCGATCCTCCCTTGTCACGAACCCAGCGGACCCCCCGAAGGTTCCCGGGGGACGTTAGTTCCCTCAATCGTCCAATTGCGGGCAGTACCGTTGTCCCGTGCCTACGGAGTGGGATCTCACCGGCTTCGACGCCTGGCTCAGCGGGCGCTCGGCTGCCACGCGCAAGGCGTACGTGGGTGACGTGCGGGCGTTCGCCGAGTGGATGGCCCGCAGCGACGTGGCGGGCCCCGACGGCGTCGACCGCTTGCGCCTGCGCCGCTACCTGGCCTCGCTCGGGACGCGCAAGCTGGCCCGGGCCACCGTGGCCCGCAAGGCGGCTGCGCTGCGCTGCTACTTCTCCTGGCTCGTCCGGCAGGGCCGCCTCGGTGCCGACCCCGCCCGCTCCCTGCGGGCGCCGTCCGGCGGTGGGCGCCTGCCCCGTGTCCTGTCGGCCGGCGAGGTCGGCGCGCTGCTCGACGTCGCCGCGCCCACCGCGCTGGACCGGCGCGACCTGGCCGTGCTCGAGCTGCTCTACGCCGCCGGCCTGCGGGTGTCGGAGCTGTGCGGGTTGGATCGGGGCGACATCGACCTGGCGCACCGGACGGTCACGGTGCTCGGCAAGGGGGCCAAGCAGCGACGGGTGCCGATCCATGACACCGCGGTGAGTGCCCTGCGGGCCTGGCTCGAGGACGGGCGCGCCGACATGCCCGGGCCACCCGAGGCGGCCTTCGTGAACCGGCGGGGCAACCGCCTGGGCCAGCGCGACGTCCGGCGCATCCTGGACCGGCGGGCGGCGTCGCCCACCCACCCGCACGCGCTGCGCCACACCTACGCCACCCACCTGCTCGACGGGGGGGCCGACCTGCGGGTGGTGCAGGAATTGCTGGGTCACTCCAGCCTGGCCACGACGCAGATCTACACGCACGTGAGCAAGGAACGCCTGCGTAAGGTGTACGGGGGGACCCACCCGAGAGCGTAAGGCCAGCTGAGCGGCTAGCATGGCAAGGCCCGCCGCCCGGTGGGTGGCAGCACCGACCAACATCACCTGCGCGCGATCCACGGTCGCCGGCTCGGGCCGGCGCTGCGCCAGGGGAGCATCAACCGACTGGAGGAACCTCTGAATGGCCGTCGTCTCCATGCGACAGCTTCTGGAGGCCGGAGTGCACTTCGGCCACCAGACGCGACGGTGGAACCCGAAAATGAAGCGCTTCATCCTTGGTGAGCGCAACGGGATCTACCTCATCGACCTGCGCAAGACGCTCAGTGGCGTCGAGTCCGCCTACGGCTTCGTGCGCGACCTCGTCGCCGGCGGCGGCACCATCCTGTTCGTAGGCACGAAGAAGCAGACCCAGGGTCCGGTGGCAGAGTACGCCGAGGCCTGCGGCATGCCCTTCGTGAACCAGCGCTGGTTGGGCGGCATGCTGACCAACTTCGCGACGGTGTCGGGCCGGGTGAAGCGCATGCAGGAGCTGCGGGCCATGCAGGCGGCCGGGGACTTCGACGGCATGCCCAAGCGCGAGGCGCTGCAGCACACCCGCGAGCTCGAGAAGCTGAGCCGGAACCTGGGCGGCATCGCCAACCTGGACCGGCTGCCCAACGCCGTGTTCGTGATCGACACCAAGAAGGAGCACATCGCGGTGACCGAGGCACGCAAGCTCGGGCTCCCCGTGGTGGCCGTGGTCGACACCAACTGCGATCCCGACGTCATCGACTACGTCATCCCCGGCAACGACGACGCCATCCGTTCCGGCTCGCTCATGTGCCGGGTCATCGCCGACGCCGTCGCCGAGGGCCGCTTCATCGCCGAGCACCGCCGTCAGATGGCGCCACCCGCCCCCGCCGAGGACGCCAGCCCGTCGCCGCGGCCGCGTCGCATGCACGCGACGCCGGAGCCGGTGGAGGTGGCCTGACCATGGCCGCCTACTCCGCCAAGGACGTGGCGACCCTGCGCCAAATGACCGGTGCCGGGATGCTCGACTGTAAGAACGCCCTCGAGGAAGCCGGCGGCGACCTCGAGAAGGCGGCCCAGATCCTGCGGGAGAAGGGCCTGGCCGGCGCGGCCAAGCGGTCCGACCGCGAGGCCTCGGAAGGCGCCGTGGCCGCCGTGCGCTCGGGCGATGCCGCCGCCGTGGTCGAGCTGCGCTGCGAGACCGACTTCGTGGCCAAGGCGGCCGAGTTCGTGGCCCTGGCCGACGAGCTGGCCGCCCTGGTGGCGGCGAAGGGCGAGGAGGCCGTGGGCGAGCTGGACGGCGAAATCGAGCAGCTGCGCTCGACCCTCAAGGAGAACATCTCGGTCGGGCGGGTGCGCCG
>DATNLP010000490.1:0-26197 GCA_035602795.1 Acidimicrobiales bacterium
CGCCGACGGCCACCTGTGGATCACGGGGCGCCAGAAGGAGATGGTGATCCGCGGCGGCCACAACGTCGTGCCGGGCGAGGTGGAGGCGGCGCTCTTCGAGCACCCGGAGGTGACGGAAGCCGCGGTGGCTGGAGTGCCCCACCCGGTCCTGGGCGAGGACGTCGCGGCCTGGGTGGCCCTGCGCAGGCCGGTGGCGCCCGACGACCTGCGCGCGTTCCTGCTGGCCCGTCTGGCCGACTACAAGGTGCCGCGCCGCATTACCGTGGTCGACGCGCTCCCGCGCAACGAGAGCGGCAAGGTGCTCACGTCCGAGCTCGTACGCGGAGCCGAGCAGAGGAGCGGACCGTGAGCACCAGCTTCACCACCTTGGCGATCGAGCAGATCGGTCGCGTGCGGCGTCTCACCCTCGACCGGCCCGACCACCACAACCCGCTGACACCGCGCTGCGTGAGGGAGATACTGCGGGCGGTCGAGGAGGCCGAGGCCGACCGGGCGACGAGCGTGCTCGTCATCCGGAGCACGGGGCGCTCGTTCTCCTCGGGCTACGGGTTCATCGCCGAGGACACCGACCCGGGAGACTTCGAGCAGCGTGACGCCCTGGAGGCGGACGTGACGGCCATGCTGGCGCTGGCCAAGGGCTGGGGCCGCCTGTGGGACTGCGCCATCCCGGTCATCGCCCAGGTGCAGGGCAACTGCCTGGCGGGCGGGACAGACCTGGTCCTGCACTGCGACCTGGTGGTGGCGGCCGAGGACGCGCGCATCGGGTTCCCGCCGGTGCGGTCGATGGGCGTGCCGCCGACGAACATGTGGCTGTACCACCTCGGCCCGCAGTGGACCAAGCGCCTCCTCTTCACGGGCGACACCATTTCCGGCGAGCGGGCGCGGGAGCTGGGGCTGGTGGTGGCGACGGCGCCCGCTGACGAGCTCGACAGGCGCGTCCTCGAGCTGGCCGAGCGGATGGCGCTGATCGGACGGGACCTGCTGGTGGCCAACAAGCGGGTGGTCAACGCGGGCATCGAGCTGATGGGAAGGTCGCAGCTGCAGCGCTTCGCCGCGCTGAACGACGCCATCGGCCACCGGGCGCCGGAGGCGCTGGCGTTCTCGGACCGCATCGCCGAGGTCGGGTTGCGCGAGGCCGTGCGCGAGCGCGACGCCGCCTTCGACGTCGCCGACTGACTACACGTCCGTCAGCGACGTCTCGGTGATGCCGAGCACGCGCAGGGTGCGGCCCAGGCCGAGGAAGGCGGACACGCAGACGGTCAGGTCGAAGACCTCGGGGTCGCTGAACACGCCACGCAACCGCTCCACGAACGCGTCGTCGATGCCGGCGTGGTCGAGGGCGAAGCGCTCGGCGAACTCGACGGCCAGGTGCTCCTGCTCGGAGAAGCTGCCGTCGCCGCCCGACCCGACGGCCTCGTAGAAATCCTCGTGGACGCCCTGGGCCCGCACCGAGTCGGCCCGGAAGGCGAGGCAGACGGTGCAGTCGTTGAGCTGGGCGATGCGCATGCGGGCCGCCTCGCGGACCCGGACGGGCAGGATGCTCTTGTTGTAGGCGGCGTCGACGAGCCGGGTGGCCGCCCGCCCGAGCTCGGGCTGGAGCGACCAGACCTGGACGGCGTCACCGCCCTCGCCCGGCGGGATGTCGAGGCGGGCCACGATGGGACTTTATGCCAGTATGCGGGTCTTGGCGGCGGTGGTCCGGACGCAGGCGGGGACATGGGAACGGAAGGTCGGCATGGTTCGCTACACGCTCGATTCGGTGCGCTCGTGTGTTTGGGTCAGCGCTCGGTCGAGCCTGCACCCGATCAACACCGAGACCCGCGGGATCACCGGTTGGTTCGAGGCCGCCACCCGGGCCGACGGCTCGCTGGACCTCGACCAGCCCGTTTCGGGCGAGCTCCAGCTGGCGGTGGAGCGGCTGACGTCGGGCAACGTCCTCTACGACCGCGAGCTCCGGCGGCGCATCGACGCACGGCGCCATCCGACGATCAACGGGCGGGCAGTACAGGTAGAAGCGGCCGGAGCGCATCCCCAGTATGTGATGACCGGGGACATCTCCTTCCACGGCAAGACCCTGTCCTTCAAGCACGAGATGGACATTGCGGTCGACGGCGAGAGCGTCGTCCTCTCGGGTCAGGACGACTTCGACATCCGGGAGTTCGGGATGAAGCCGCCCAGCATGCTCATGGTGCGCGTCTACCCGGAGGTCAACGTCCGCGTCGAGCTGTACGGGTCGGCCGGCGAAGGGGACACATAGGGCTCGCCGAAGGCTGAAAGCGGAGTCCGTCAACGCCGTGGCAGGAGAACCTGGGCCACACCGCGGGTCCGGCCTAGGATTACTTCTTCGCTAGGCCCTGCCGGATCATGGAGAGAATTCCGTTCTGTAGGGCCATTCCGCAGCGGGTCTGAACGTAGTCGAAGGTATGGAGGGGACCGTAGTAGAGGTGGACGCCATCCGAAGTGGACCGGCACACTCCGCCATCGACGTCCGTTTGGTAATGCCCGTTGGGAGTTATGTAGGGCGATATGTCGACAAAATGAACCCCGTTCGAGGATTGCGTCGCCGTTTTGATGAGACCGTTGATTTTGTCGTGAGAGGCCGCTGAGGCACCGGGCTCCTGCTGTCCATTTGGTAGCCGAGGGGGGTCCATCCAAGGAACCGACAGAAAGTAAATTGGTGCTGTCGATGTAGATCTGATGCCATGTATCACGTCCACTATCTGCTGCTCGACCATGGAGTCGTATTGGGGTTCAGTCAGTGACTCGACGTTGCCGTTGATCAAATGCTGCAGTGAATCCCACCAACCCATCTCAACAACTACGGCTTGTGGCTTGAAGCTCAGTGCATCGGCTGTCCAGGTTGCTACTTCGTCATCACAATGAGCATCCATCGGAACGTACGCTCCCAAGTAATCCACACGGTACCCGGTGACGAATCCGCATCCGATCAACGCCCCATCATCAACGACTGTCCCCCAATCCTCTTGGTTGATGGTCATCTCAATTCCCATGGTCAAAGCAACGGAATCACCGACGAGAAGCACGCGCTTTGGAGGGCAGGTAGTGAATTCTCCGTACTTGGCGATACGCGTATCGGGAAGTAGGACACGGCAGGGCGGATCTTCACCCTTCCACGGAAATCTGGGATGCGCTGCGGTAGACCCCGAGTGAGATGACGAAGCGATTGCACCGAAAGCGGCGTCAGGTCCGGCAACGAGCAGGGCGATCGCAATGGTGACGAACGGAATCAGAGAACTCACGATAAGGCGACCGACTTTCATGCGCTGAGCATGACATAGCCCGTTGTTGATGTGCCTTCGCGCCGGGTCCTGCCGGCACTGCGCACCAGGCCAAACCCAGCCAGGAAGCGCTTTGAGCCTTGCGAGCTGATCGACAGCGGATGAGACCCTCCCCGCGACAAAGACCACGACCACAGCCACGAAGGTCGACGTCCATGGGTAGCGGGACCCGCGGGAATCGGAGGCGCCGAGACCGCGACATCTGAATGGGCGAGGCTCTTGGACAGCGGGGCACGTTTGCATTGACCGAAGCGCGGTGAGATCGAAGCATATGGGCTGCTCAAGCACCCTGACCGTGGGTGCGTGCTTCCTCTGCTCCAACTAAGGACCAAGCGGGGAGCTCTCTCGCACAGGGTCAGTTTGGCGACTCAAAGACAACGGCACGCTGTGGCAATATCTGCCACCAGAATTTGCTCGTCAAGTCTGTGAACAGGATGCGCTGCCTTGTCGCCATATAGGAGGGTCTCGACACTCTGTAGCCCTGATCGATGTCCGACGTCTTTCAGCGGTTCCCGCGTTGTCACAATGAAGGGGATGTGATGAAGAGATTGACTCTTTCATTGACCATAGTCATGGTCATCGGTTCCACGGCACTGTTACCAGCGAGTGCCTGGGGGGCGCAGGCGCAGCAGGTCTATAACTGGGGTGATGCTGCGGGCCTGCAGTATCATGGCCCGTCCTTGATCCACGGCGTCCCGGGGACGATCGTGCAGATCTCTGCGACCAATTCGACCTCGTATGCCTTGACCAAAACCGGTGAAGTCTGGGCGTGGGGCGCCGGGCTAGCGGGCGCACTGGGCAATGGAACAAGGGTGCAATCCACGATAACGCCGGTGCAGGTCAAATTCCCTACTGGCGTCAAGATCACCTCGCTCCCGGTCCCAATGCCCTACGACACCGGTATGGCCATTGACAGTAACGGAAACATCTGGGGCTGGGGTGCAAACAATGCAGGCTCGCTTTGCGAAAAGACCGGTAGCTTGCTCTACCCGGTGAAGCTGCCACTCACGCACGTCACCCAGGCCAGCGGTGGTGGCACACATGCCATCTATCTATCGGACGGGAGGCTCTACGCGTGTGGTGATAACGCGAACGGCGAATTGGGCAATGGCACGACCGTCTCCTCGACACACGCTGTGCACGTTATCGGTCTGCCAAACCAGACCATCAAAACAATCGGATCGTCATGGAGGAACTCGGGTGCCGTGATGGCCAATGGTTCTTACTTCGATTGGGGATACAACCATGCGGACCAACTGGGTAACGGCAAGACGACCGACAGCGACATCCCTGTCCGGGTAGATCTGCCGGCGAAGGTGCGACAACTCTCTGTAGGTGGCAGTGCCGGGGACAATGGCCAGACTGTGGTCATTCTGGCGAACGGTTCGGTGTGGGACTGGGGTTCAGACGAATATGGTCAGCTTGGCAATGGAAAGATATTGAGTGGCTCCCGTCCCACGCGGATTGACGTCCCACCGAAAGAACCCTTTGTCCAGGTCATCTCCGGCGGATCGACCATGTACGGAATCGACAGCTCGGGTGCGGTCTGGGCCTGGGGGCAGAACTACTACGGCCAGCTCGGGTTCGGCGCCCTTACGATAAGTGACCTCCCAGTCAAAGTTGGCATCGATTTGTCCTGTCTCTCCTCCACTGCGACAAACGTTGAGGGCGTGAGAGATCCTGGCTCGAGATCCACAGCAAATCATCGAGGTGACCCGTCACATAGGCTCGCTCTACGAAACACCCAATGTGGCGATTAGTCGCGATTCCATCGGCCGCGCCCAGTTGGGTTCGTCTCATATGCACCACTTGATCGTTGAGGAATTCCGAGTTCTGAATCAGTATTTCGGAATAAGCATCCGGTAGACGTGTGCACCTGCGCGGAGGTCAATGTGCCCGTCGCGCCACACGGCACCGTGGGCTAAGCCGGTGAGACCAGGTCGACTGCTGATGAGTCGCAGTGATCCGCCCGATCGCAGCGTCGAGTTCACCCTGGCGGACTGCAGCTGAGCGCATTGCTTGGGTCTGGAGTGATGACCAGCTAACTCGGAGGTAGCGAGTCGATCCACCCCTTGCGACGCGGCAGGCACCTTGGGCAACGCCTCGGGACTTGGAACCACGGATGGTGATTTCCCACAATCACGCCTTCAGCCTCACCGAATGCGCCCCCACGCTGCCACCTTGATCAGCTCCCAATAACGTACCGTCGTGTCATGCGCCCTGGCCACGGCGGGATCGGATGACTGACCGCGCCTCACCTCAACCGTCGGAGAGATCGTGATGGCGCCGGAGGTTAGAGCAGGATCGATCGATCCCGACGCACCCCGCCAGGGCCCGAGCCTCTCCTACATTCCCGCCCTCGACGGGATCCGCGGTGTCGCCATCATCGTCATCATGGGCTACCACGGTGGCGTCTTCCTGACGTCGGGTGGCTTCTACTCCCTCGACACGTTCTTCGCCCTGTCGGGCTTCCTCATCACATCACTCCTCATCTCCGAATGGCAGCGGACATCGACCATCCACCTCGGGCGTTTCTGGGCCCGGCGAGCCCGTCGACTCCTGCCGGCCTTGTTGGTGATGCTGCTCGGCGTGTCCGTCTTCGCCGCGTTTGCGGTCCCGGCCGGAACGTACCCGACGCTCCGCGGCGATGCATTCTCCGCGCTCCTCTACTACGCCAACTGGCACTTCATTGTCGCCGGCTCGAATTACTTCAACCAGACCGCGCTGACCTCGCCGCTGACCCACACCTGGTCATTGGCCGTCGAGGAGCAGTTCTATTTGGTTTGGCCACTGGTCGTCCTCGGACTCTTCAAGCTCTGGAAAAGCAGGCGGGTCTTGCTCATCGTGTGCATCGTGGGCGCCCTTGCCTCGGCGATCGAGATGGCGGTGCTCTATTCGCCCGGCGACGTCAACCGCTTGTATTACGGGACGGACACGCGCGCGCAGTCTCTGCTCGTCGGCGCCGCGCTGGCGGTGTCCCTCTCGTTGTGGGCGGATCGTCGCCACGGGAGAAGGGATCAGTCTGTCGAGTCCGATCCCCTCCGACGCGGTTTTGGCGGGGATCCGGCGTGGGCCGTGCGGACGGCGCACGGGCGGATGGCCGCACTCGTGGTGGGACTACTCGGCGTCGCCTCCAGTGCTCTCCTGTGGACGGTCGTCTCCTACAACGACGCGTTCGCGTACCGCGGGGGCTTCTTGCTGGCCGCCCTCTCCACGACGGCGGTCCTGTTCAGCGTCGTGTGCTCGCAGCGTTCCGTGCTGGCGAGGTGCCTCTCGGTTGCACCGCTGCGCTACGTCGGTCGTATCTCCTACGGCATGTACCTCTGGCACTTTCCGCTCTTCATCTACCTCGACCATGCCCGCACTGGCCTGTCCGGGTACCCGCTGTTTGCGGTGCGCGTCGCCGTCACTCTGGTGGTGGCCACGGGTTCCTTCTACGGGATTGAGCGACCAATCCGGCAGGGCACACTGCTGACCGGCTGGCGCACATGGGCGATCACCCCGGTCGCGGTGTTGGGAACCGCGGCCGCCCTGGTGGCGGCGACGTCGGTTCCTGCGGTGGCGGCAAAGGCGCCGGCGCCGCCCTCTGCCGCGCTCGACTCCGGGCGGCCGGTCCGGGCGCTGGTGGTGGGGGACTCGACCGCCCTTACCCTCGACATCGGCCTCAACGAATATGCGCGGGACTACGACGTCCAGCCGTTCAACGGCGGGATCCTGGGTTGCGGGGTCACGGACGGCGCCGAGTACCAGGAAAAGGGTGTGGACGCACCCATGGCGGTCCAGTGCCGGGGGGCGCCGCCTCGAACACAGTGGCCGGCGCTGTGGAAGGCGGACATTGCCAAGGACCACCCGAATGTGGTGATGATCCTGGCCGGTCGCTGGGAGGTCTCGAACCGCACCTACGACGGCCACTGGACCAACATCGAGAACCCGACGTATGCCGCTTACGTCCAGCGCCAGCTCAGGTACGCGGTCCGCGTGGCCGGCTCCGGTGGAGCCGCGGTGGTCCTCATGACGGCGCCGTGCTACGACACCGGCGAGCAACCCGACGGTCAGGCGTGGCCCGAGGACTCCCGCACCCGCCTGGCCATCTACAACGGCATCGTGCTCCGGGTGGCGGCCACCACGCCGGACACGTCGCTTTTGAACTTCAACGCCATGGCGTGCCCGGGAGGCCGCTACGAGGAATTCATGGACGGCCAGCAGGTGCGCCTAGGCGACGGCATCCACTTCACCTTCACCGGAGGCAATGTCTTTGCGCCCCGGATCTGGCCGTTCATCGTGAGCCTCGGGCGCCGGCAGATGGATCACTGATCGACCTCCCTCGATCCACGGATGTGGCGGCTCCCAAGGAGTTACCCGGCGGGGGTCACTGAGCCCCAAGAGGAGCGAAGACGTGATTCGTTCCCTCGATCAGCGCGCGACTGCGACCTCTCGGTCAACAACTCGGAGGCCCGTGTCGCCAGCTCTACGAGCGTAGCCACCACCTCGCTGACCACCTCGTCTGGTCGAGGAACCAACGTCTCCCCGAAGTCGCCAATTCCGCGCAGGCCTGGGGGAAGCTCGACCTGGACACCATGGGCCGACGGTAGGTTGACCGGGTTGTCAGGATGAAAACCGAGCCGTATGCGCTCGTCGGCAACGTGATAACCGGCGAAGCGCCCTTGAAAAAGCTTGCGCGCCGCGTCGAGCAGTTGCACGTTCAACCCTCCCACGATGATCCCTCGCAACGGTCCGGTCTGTCTCCCTCGAATCGCAGGCCCGTACGGTTCGACGGTGAGGCCGCGCCCCGGCTCGAACCAGAGAGAGAAGCCGTCGCGCCCGAACCCGTGAACTGAAATGGCGACATCCACGTGCCCCAAGAACGTTCGCAGATGCGCCGAGTGGTCTGGGTCGTGCAAACGTGACGTGAGATGGACCCGCAGCCCCGGTGGGTGCAAGACGGCGTAGTAGGACGCTCCGGCTTGCTCGGCGGCACGCCGGGCGATCTGCTCGGTGCCCCGGTCCTGCGATCCGCCGTGAAGGGCCATGAAACCGACGTTGGAGCGCAGGATCCACTCCTCTCTCATTCCGGGAAGGGTCAGGAGCTCAGCCAGATCCATCCCCTCAGATTCGCGCGCGGTCCGTGGTGCCACCGCCACGCAAGGAGGATTCGTAGGCGGTCAGCCCTCGCCTTCAACTGGGATGGTCCCAGAGAGCGCCGAGGACCACGGCTTTCGGCCAGCACACGTAACAACGGCCAGCCGACGGCATAAAGCAAGGTCACCCCCCATTTCCGCGCCCAACCCGGAGCTGCCCTCTGAGCTGGTCTTTCTGTCAGCCGCCCGAAGTGTCTGACTTCAGGACACAGGGTCCAGCGCAACCGTGTCACTTCCCCGGTTCACTTCGAGCACCGAAATTGTCGCTGGCAACGGCGTGCGAAGGGCCTGGGCGAGGATCACCGCAGTTCGACGACGAGCTGCTTCGGGGTCTCGAAATCGGGGCCGATGCTCAAGAGGGTGGTGCGCGAAACGGTCGATTCGACGACTCCGAGACAGAACCGCCCGGCGACGATTGCCAAATCACGTCCCCAGACCGACACGACCCAGTCCAGTGGAAGGGCCACTCGAAATGGACCGGCCGCGTCCCGCTCCAAGGTCGGCTCTTGACCCGCCTCGATGACACTGAGTGCCAATTCGAGATCGGGGTCCGCCAGCCAGTCCCGCAGTGCTGTCCACGCCCGACCGAAGAGAGAGGCGGTGAGAACGGGCCGGGCTGCGAGGCTTTCACCACCAGCTGAGGGATCCAGCAGGGAGGCCGTGACAGTGGCAACGAGACGAGCCGTCATGGGGTGACCGAGTCTGGCAAGAAGGACGAGGTCCGCTCCAGACGCGTCCGGGGCGCCTGGGGGGCTTCCCAGCCAACCCGGCGTCGGCCCACCGGTCGCTTGGCCTCCGGACACCGAAACCCAGCCGGAACCCATCTGCGATCCGCGCATGCGAGCAGGGCGGCCGCTGACCGCGCCGCGCGGCACCAGGCCCGATTGATTCGGGATGCCCGGCGCACCACGGAGGTCCTGTGGCCGAACCGGATCACGGGTTCCGCGGCTCAGTGCAGTCAGAAGTGTGGGGCTCTCATGTTGCCTCGACCACGCGTCGAGGACGTCCAGACAGGTGCAACTCGGGCCGCCCAAGGCGACCAGCGCTCGTTCACCCTCGGGGTCGTCGTGACTGAGAGCCGCCAGCCCGCCGGATTCCCAACGTATGAGGTGCCGCTCACCAGCACAGTCAACCCGGGCAACCACCGTCGAGAGCTCGCTGAGACGCTGCGTCATGGTGATTCAGCCAGACCGGCCAGCGGCACTGTCACGACGCCTCGAGCATGCGTCGTCGTCGGCAGCAGCGTGAGCTCCCTCGCCTTCGGGTCGAGTGGAGCGAGTGAGCGCACCTCGCCCTCGGCCACGGGCCCGCCGCCTCCGCCCCGGGAGAAGAAGGCGACGTAGCTGTTCCCACGATCGTCTTCCGCCCACCAGGTCACCGGCGACGTGTCGAGATCCAGCCCAGGGAAGTTCCGCAGTAGAGGTGTCCCCGGGGAGATGGCGAGTGCGATTGAGAAAGACCCCTCGTCGGTCAGAAGGGCGTCGAGTCGGATGGAATACCCCTCGAGATCATCGATCACGGTGCCGATAGCCACCGACCCGTTCACCCCGTCCCCTTTGGAGAAGCGAGCCAGCAGTGCGTCCCACGGCGCGGGCAGTCCAGGTGTGGCGGTCGCGCTGGAGAGCGCACTCCAGATGCGGCGGGTCTCTTCGAGCATGGCGTCACCCTCGCCAAGAACGCCCGTGGCGACGAGTGCGCGGGACGCGATGTCGAAGGAGTCCTGGTCGCCTTGGACGCGATCGGTGCTCAGTATCTCCCCGACCAGCACGGCCCGGACGGGGTCGAGAGGAGTGATCTCCTCCACGTGCGAGGGCGGTGCAGGTCGACGCGGAGGCAGGTCGATGCGTGCACCGTCTACTTCGATCCAGCTTGCGTCGGCAGACAGGGGCCGGTCGCTCACGAAGCGCGCTTGCCAAGAGGTACCACCCCAGCCCGATCCAAGAGGGTGCCCCGTCGCGGTGCGACCCTTGTCGTCCCCGAGCGCGAGCGTCTGAGGAAACGGTTGACGCGGTCGGCTACCGCCTGGGGGACCAGCGAAGCCGACGTTGTGCCTTGCCACCAGGCCAGGGGGTGTCGGAACCCGACCCACCAGGTCCAGATGAGTGGCGTCATCGGCAAAGAGAACCCGCTCGAGCATCCATGGGTCCCCGGCGTGCTCAAATTCAAGAGCGCCGACGACCACGCGTTGGGCGGTCAGCCGTTGTCCCGGCGCATGAAGTTGGAAATGACCTCGCATCAACATGCGGCCCCGCTGCTGATCTCGAAGCGCGATGGCGAGGGCATACTCGTCGAGGACGGCCCGAGCGGCCTCCTTGGACAGGACTTCAGCGGCGACGAGGGCTCGGCCGATGATGATCGCAGCGAAGCCGTCGCGCACTCCTCGACGTGGCTCGAGCGACAAAAGCTCCCGCTCGCAGGCCAGGCGTAGGTAGGTCTCGGGATCAGCAGCCATGGGTCCACCACAGCATTCCATGGCAGCGCGCGGTCAGACTGGGGAGATGGACGAACCCTCAGCCACTGTCGAGGCCTTGGCTTTGGCCGTGTCCGCGCGCGTTCCCGTGTTGCTGTGGGGCTCCCCGGGGACAGGCAAGACGTCAGTGATCAGGGCCCTCGCATCGTCGATGGGTCTGCCCTCCGAGACCGTGATCGCCTCCATCCACGAGCCCTCTGACTTCGCCGGCCTGCCTATCGTCAGCCGCGAGGGCTCCCAGCCGCGCGTCGACTTCGCCCCGCCCAGATGGGCACACCGCCTGGCCGCAGCCGACAACGGCGTCCTGTTCTTCGACGAGATCTCCACCGCGCCCCCGGCGGTGCAGGCGGCGCTCCTCAGGGTCGTGCTGGAGCGGACGGTCGGGGACCTCGAGCTTCCGCCCGGCGTGGCGGTGGTCGCCGCGGCAAACCCGCCCGAGCAGGCAGCTTCTGGGTGGGAGCTCTCGGCTCCCTTGGCCAACCGCTTCTGCCATCTCGAATGGGCGGTAGAGGGCAAGGCTGTCGCCGAGGGGCTCTCGGGTGGATGGCCCTCTCCGCCGATTCCCGTGCTCGCCGATGACTGGCACCGATGGATCGGGGTCACCCGGAGCTGGGTCGGCGGCTTCCTCAGGGTCCGGCCGGCACTGGCCCTCGAAGTCCCCGAGGACGCCGCAACGGCGGGCAAGGCATGGCCCAGCCCTCGCAGCTGGGACATGGCTGCCACGCTTCTCGCTGCTGCACAAGACGTCGGGTCAGACGATCTGGTCCGCTCGCTGCTGGTGCGGGGGTCGGTGGGCCAGGGTCCGGGCATCGAGCTGCTCACCTGGCTGGTCGAGGCCGACCTGCCGGACCCCGAGGCGGTCCTCTCCGACCCAGACTCCTTCGTGCTCCCCGACCGCGGCGATCGTGCGTACGCCGCGCTCTCCTCCGTGGCCAGTGCCGTGGCCTCCAACCCGACAGTGGAGCGCTGGCAGCAAGGCTGGGTCGTCTTCGGACGCGCCGCTGACTCGGCGCTCGACGTGGCCGCCGCCGCTGTCCGGCCTCTCGTGCGTTGCCGCCCCGCGGGCGCCCCGGTCCCGCCTGAGGTCCACCTCTTCGCTGACGTCCTTCACGACGCTGGGCTCCTCGCTTGAGCGATCGCGTGGAGTCCGGGTCCCACCAGAACACGCTCGACGTACGGAAGGTGGCGGCAGCGCGTGTCTTCGCCGCGTCGCGTTATCCCTACCTGGCTACTGCGTTGTTCGCGGCGAACGTCCATCCGGTCGAGCGGTCGGACACGGTCGCCATCGACCGGAGCTGGCAGGTGCACGCCGATCCCGCCGTGATCGAACGGATGGCGGCCGATGACTTCGGGCGACTCCTGGCCCACCTGGTGTCACACGTCCTTCGCGATCATGCCGCCCGGGCTGACCGGGTCGGTGTCCAATCGACCGACGGTGGTCCCGCCGCGTGGAACAGCGCGAGTGATGCCGAGGTGAACGACGACCTGGTGCTCAATGGCATGGTCCCGCCCAGCGCTGCCGACATGCCTCGGAACTTCGCAGCGGAAGAGGGCCGGCTGGCCGAGCACTATTACCAGCTGGCACACATCGGCGGTCGGCAGTGGGACTGTGGTTCGGGGTGCGACGGAGTCGAACGACTTTGGGATGGTACGAGCGGCGCCGACGGATTGAACGACCGCGACGCGGAGTTCCTCCGCCTAGGCGTCGCCGCTGAAATGCAGCGCTGCGAAGGACTCGAGCCCGGGATCGTCCCAGCCGGCTGGCTCCGCTGGGCCGAGAGGATTCTTCCTTCTCGGACGGACTGGCGACGGGTACTGGCTGCAGAGGTTCAAAGCGGGGTGGTGCGAGCGAGCGGAATGGTCGACTACTCCTATCGGCGGCCCTCACGACGCGCCGAGTCGACTCCGTCGGTGATCCTCCCGACCCTCGACCGCCCCCTCCCTGACGTCGCCATCGTCTGCGACACTTCGGGATCTATGACCGGCGATCTCCTTGCTCGGGTGCTCTCGGAAGTCGAAGCCCTGCTGCAACGAGTTGGCCTGCGAGGAACACAGGTACGGGTGCTCACGTGTGACGCCCAGGTCCATTCAGTCAAGAGGGTGAGCCGTGCGTCACAGATCTCTCTGCTCGGTGGCGGCGGCACCGACATGGGCGAAGGCATCACCGAGGCGCTCCGGTTGAAACCTCGCCCCTCCATCGTCGTCGTCCTCACAGACGGCTTTACGCCCTGGCCGTCGGAAACGCCCCGGGGAGCGAAGGTCATCGTCGGCCTCCTCGAAGACGGGAGGGAGTCAATCGGCCGGATGCAAGCTGCGCCTGCTCCGCCTCCGTGGGCGAAGGTGATCAGGATCCACGAGGAGGGCGCCGCCCAGCGAGGGAACCTGTTCGGTTCCGGCCCATAGACGCAAGGCCGGCGAACCAAGCAGCATCCGGCAGATGTCGTGCGCTGTTGTCTAGCCGCAAGGACCGATGGAGCCAATTCAGAACTATCGTCGAGTCGTGCCGGAGTTCGTGGAGATTGCGGACCGCGTCTGGGTGGCCCGTTACGAATGGATGGACGTCAACGTAACCGCGATCGGCAGTGATCGCGGGCTGGTTGTGGTCGACACACATGGCTCTACGGCGGCCGGACGCAATGTGCTGTCGGACCTGGATCGGCTCGGCCTTGGTCCCGTGGCCCATGTTGTGAACAGTCATTGGCACTGGGATCACACGTTCGGCAACGCGGCGTTCCGGGAGGTGAGCCTCGACGTACCCATTCATGCTCACACGGAGGCCGCTCGCTCGCTGACCGACCAAGGCCAGCGGATAAAGGAACGTTTCACCGAATCCCCGGATGATCCCCATGGCGCGGAGGTAGCAGAAACCGAAATGGTGATTCCAAACCAGACGTTCGCCGACAAATGTGCGCTGGATCTGGGCGACCGGGTTCTCGAGCTGATGTTCCCGGGCCGTGGCCATACCTCGGGTGACATTGTGGCCCGCCTCATGGACGCGGAGGTGTTGGTCGCGGGAGACCTCGTCGAAGAGTCGGCGAAGCCGTGGATTGGGATGGATTCGTGGCCGCTTGAATGGCCAGCCACCCTCGAAGTCATGCTCGACATGATGACTGAACACACGCTGGTGATCCCAGGCCACGGGTCAACAGTGGATCGCGCGTTCGTCCAGGCACAGAGAGATGAGGTGAGTGAGATCGTGGAGACCGTCCTGACGCTCGCTGGACTCGGAGTGCCAGCCGACCGTGCAGTGGCAGATGGCGAGTGGCCTTGGGAAGCGGACTTCCGCATCCGCAACGCCGTTAGCCGAGGGTACGAGGCCCTCGAGTCGGCGCGGAAAGCCGAGCAGGACTGACGCTGTCGGCTGGTCGGAACGCTCGTTTGCTGTTGAATTTGTCTAAACAGGTTTGCTGCTAATCGTCAGGACGTGGATGGGGTGCGCCACAAGTTGATGCCGGCATCGACGGCGTAGCGGTCAATGTTGGCGATCTCATCGGCCGTGAACTCCAGCGCATCGAGGGCGGCGACGTTCTGCTCGAGCTGGGCGACGCTGCTGGCCCCGATGAGCACGGAAGTGATTCGAGGATCGCGTAAAGCCCAGGCGATGGCCATCTGCGCAAGGGATTGGCCGCGGCCCAGGGCGATGCCATTGAGGGCTCGAATTCTGGCGAGATTTTCGTCGTTGAGCATGTCGTGAGTGAGCGAACCACCAAGGGAGGCCCTCGAGCCTGGAGGGACACCATTGAGATATCGGTCGCTGAGGAGCCCCTGTGCCAAGACAGAGAAGGCGATGCACCCCACTCCTTCGGTGTCAAGGACGTCGAGGAGGCGCTCTTCGATCCAGCGGTTGAACATCGAGTACGACGGTTGGTGGATGAGCAGTGGGGTGCCGAGCTGGCGGAGGATGCTGACGGCCTCGGCGGTGCGCTGATCGGAGTAAGAGGAGATGCCGACGTAGAGGGCCTTACCGGAGCTGACTGCCGTGTGGAGCGCCCCGAGGGGTTCCTCCAGAGGGGTCTGGGGGTCGAAACGGTGGTGATAGAAGATGTCGACGTAGTCAAGCCCGAGGCGCCCCAGGCTCTGGTCGAGGCTGGCAAGCAGGTATTTCCGAGAGCCGAGGTCCCCATACGGGCCGGGCCACATGTCCCAACCGGCCTTGGTGGAGATGACGAGCTCGTCGCGGTGGTCGCGGAAGTCGTTGTGGAGGATCCGGGCGAAGTTGGTCTCCGCGCTGCCGTAGGGGGGCCCATAGTTGTTGGCCAGGTCGAAATGGGTGATACCCATGTCGAAGGCTCGGCGCACGATGGCGCGCTGGGTATCGAGGGGCCGATCGTCGCCGAAGTTCTGCCATAACCCGAGCGAGACGGCGGGCAAAAGGACGCCACTGCGTCCACAACGGCGATAGGTCATGGACGCGTAGCGATCTTCGGCGGGAACGTAACTGGTCACTTCGTTGGCTGCTCCGTCTTGGGTGCTGGCGACGAATCTATTCGAATTCGGCGCACCGGCGGCGGTTGGCTCGATGCATCGAGAGTGAGTGGCGGCGTCGAACACGACGGCCCATTGGAGGCAGGCGCCAGCTCGACGACTTACACCACACGTCCAGCGCCATGATTACCAGGAAGCCCGGCCGCGTGCGATGATCTTTGCTTCGTGACGACATCCGAATCGATCGAGAAACCATCCCCTCGGATCCCCAAACAGGAGCAGATGGACGCCTCACCCGACATCGTCGAGGTGGCACCTGGCATCCTGCGCCTGCAGCTGCCCATCGATTTCACCGGTCTGGGCCACGTCAACACGTACGCGCTCGAAGATGAACGGGGTTTCGCAATGGTCGATCCGGGTCTCCCGGGCGAGGAGTCGTGGAAGGCGCTCAGGGGCCGCATGGAAGCGGCGGCCATCCCCTTGGAACGGGTGCACACCATCGTCGTCACCCATTCGCATCCCGATCACTTCGGCGGCGCAGGGTTGTTGGCCCAGGAGAGTGGAGGCGCCATTGTGGCCTCCGACCGCTTCCGCACCTTCTTTGATCCCGATGACATCGACGATCGCGAGCTCGAGGCGGCCGACGACATCGATCCGGACGAGAGCCCGATCCCCAGCATCCGCATCGAGCGGCCCGCACCCTGGGGCGGGTCAACCGTCGGACCACCACCCGAAGCCCGAGCGAGAATGCTGGCCCATCATGCCGACCTCTTCAAGTGGTTCAAGCCACCCCGCCCATCGCGGCGCGTCGTCGATAGTGACCACATCACGTTGGGCGGCCGAGACTGGGTCGGCCTCTTCACCCCGGGGCACACCGACGATCACCTGTGCCTGTTCGACGAAGAGAGCGGAGTGCTGCTGGCGGGCGACCAGGTGTTGCCCACCATCACGCCCCACATCTCCGGGTTGATCCCGGGTGACCCCCTCCTCATGTACATTGAATCGCTCGACCGCTTGTCCGAGCTGCCTCATGTTTCGACCGTGCTGCCGGCACACGGCCAGCCGTTCCACGATCTGCCCGGTCGGGCCGAGGAGATCAAGCGCCACCACGACGAACGTCTGGATCGGTTGCTCGAGATCTGTGACGCCGCAGGCTGGGCCAACGTCATCGACCTCTCGCACGAGCTGTTCGCCTCGCGGTCATGGGGCTCCATGGCCGAGGCCGAGACCTTCGCCCACCTGGAGCGTCTGCGGGCTACGGGCGAGGTCCGGCGCCGCGAGGAAGCCGGCATTCTGCTCTACCACGTTTGACGGCTCTGAGCTGGAATTCTGAGGCGCCCCCGGAAGGATTCGAACCTTCGCACACGGTTTAGGAATCAGACCCATTCCGTCCAACCAGTACGCTCCCGTCACGTTTTTGCAGGTCAGGACCGGTGCACCATCTACCCAACTGTTCCCAGTCCAAATGAGTCCAGGCGTTTGAATCCCAAGAGATTCCCATTTCGCCGGCAGAGGGTGACCTGTTTCTTCCGAATGACAGGCCTCAACCCATCTGCAGCCATCGGAAGAGCCGATAAAGGCCAAAGCCAACGATTGCCGCGCCAGCGGCGGGAGCAGCGATCACGATGGCAGCGCCGGCGGCCATTCCACCACCGACCCCGGCGCCGAGGGCGGCCAGACCAGAGGAAATGCCGGCTCCGCTCAGGCCGGCAACCGTACCCATTGCACTCACGGCTCCAATACCCCCCGCCAGAGCACCTCCAGCACCGACGACTGAACCGACCCGGCCTGCTGCTCTCGCGTCGCGCTCTTCCCTAGGAAGAAACTCTTCATCACGAAGGGCACGGTTGACGATGGCCACACTGGCGATACCAGGACCCGCGCTCAAGACTCCCAGTCCAGCCACCGCACCGCCCCCGACGAGACCGCCTGTGGCGGCCAGTCCAGACATAATGCCTGGACCGCTCATCCCGGCAATGATGCCGGTCGAAGCAATCGCGTCCCCGCTCATGATCGCCGCTAGGGCCGTCGTACTGACGACTCCTCCAGCCGAAGCCACGGCGGTCACTTGCTCGCTGTCGTGACGACCGGTGACACACCAAGTAGCGAAGTGTTCGCAGTTGTTGAAGGCGAGGTCGTAGCCGCCTCGACCGAGCAGTGACATCGCTCTGGCCACCGTTTGATCCGCGTCGACCCATTCCGCGTAGGGTCGGACCGTGACTAGGCCACCACCGGCAAAGACTTCAACAGCATCAATCCTGATGCATGCAGTGCTCTTAGGGCTCTGGGGAGCTGCAGAAAAATGGACGACCGCACCGCTTCCGAGATCGATGCCGTCGTGGTGATAGCCGAGGTCACGTGCCGCCTGCAGGTGGTCACCACGTGCCATTGATGTCTCTCCTTATGCAACCGCTCTGCGCCCTTTTCACTGTGGGTACCTTTCTGTAGGATCAGGATCTCCAGCTGAAAGTAAAACCGCTATAACTGCTTCGTGACAAGGGATTTGGTGGCTGAACCGGAAAATGCAACTTATGGTGGCCCAGATTGGGAGTACCCCGACAAGGGATCAGCCAGTGTGGGTACCTCAGGGAGCGTCTCAGGCACTGATCTCCTCGCGCGCGCCCAAGCGGTGGATCCAAAGACAACAGCTCGTACCCTCGAGCACTGGCGAAGCCAAGACCTTCTCCCAAAAGCAGTACGGGGAAAACAAGAAGGGGTTCGACCAACGTGGTGGTATCCGGAAATCTCGATATCTCAGCTGGATGCGCTGCTGGTGTTTCGCAACACGACGCGGGATCCCAACGTCCTTCGATCAGCTCTTTTTTTCAATGGCTACCCCAGTACCGACGAGAAGAGCCAAAGATTCTTCCGAGACTTTCCTGATTGGTCTGCAGCGGGAGTTCGATAACGCTGTCGCCCAAAGAATCGCCGATTCGATGCCGCCAGAAGAAGCCCGTTGGGATGCGGTCGAGGCGCTCGCTCACACACTCGCCAGCAAGCGAAAGGGGGACCTCCCACGTCTCGGTCGACAGCATTTGGCGGAACGGCGCAGCGGAATGGCTCTCGCTGTCGGCCTCGTTCTTGGGGTGGATGAAGCGACAAATCGGATCGAAACGGATGCTCCTCATACTGAGCGATTGATCGGAATTGACCGAGCTCGTCGGTTCAAGCCGGACAGTGTCGAGCCGTGGCTAACAAGCCCTCCTGGGGAGGGTCTTGCACACTTTGCCCAGACAGCGAACCTGCAACGGATGATCGATCTCATCAGGGTGTCGTCAGACGAAGACTTTGAGATGGCGCGCAACAGCGGGCGTGCAATGGTGAAGTCCATCGCTGCCTTCTCAAAGCTGGCCGATGCGGTGGTTGGCCGATCCAATGCAGCTGGCATGGCTGGAATCACCGCGCTTCTTGATGATCCTTACCTCGGAACGATGATGCCGGCTTTTATCCTTTCGGTTCGCACAATTTCCGAAGATGGTCGGCTGCTCGACCAAGCCCTCGAGGCAATATCAGGTGCAGTTGCGCCAATTCGGACTGCGGTTATGGAGTTCGACGCATTGCAGCCTGAGCAACGGGCTGAGCGGCTCGAGGCAATTGGGTCATTGCCGTTCGCCGAATCGCTCAAGGCTCGGCGAATCCTCGAACAGTTCTCTGAACATCCGCCGCGCTCGGATTGATCTGTGGATTGTCAGTCGCTCCCTCGGGTTAGCTCGGGAAGCTGCAGCAACTTCCATCTCCGGAGGAGTTGGGATCTCGATCCCGTCGAGAACGGAGTCAAACAGAGTGGTTGAGCATCACCTTGGCAAGGTGATGGAGTTCGACCACGAGCTTCAGGCAAGTCCGTTGAGCTGGCCCCCCGTCTACGGAACGTCCACCGACTCCGCCCGGATTCGACCCTGTTGTAGAGCGGTCTACTACGGGGTCGGTGCCCTTCGAACGATGAGTCGGTCCTCGCGACCTCGAGGCGAAGTCCGCCGCTCAGTAACTCGCGTGGCCTGTCGCGGGCACCGTGGGCGGCCGCACTACAACGAATCGTCGGGCGGTGAAGCCTCGGGAAAGGCCCTTCGGCCGCCAACGGATTGCAGACGAAATCGGAGCCGACGAAGTCGGGCCCAGGCCCGGGCCCGGTACGCGCGGCGTGGTGGCTTCTGTCCCGAAAGCAGGCGCGAATCGCAGTCAGCGAATGCATCACCAGCGTCGTCAAGCAGTGGCGCTATGGCCCGCAGGACCAAGAGGTCCTCTGGAAGAACTTCATCTGGGCCATGGAGAACCATCGCGACCGTCACTTGATACATAGCAATCAATGCGCCGTGCGCAGGTTCCACGAGGTCGCCGTCGGACGCGCCCGCGAGCATGACTTCACCGCCGCCATGCAGCTCAAGGACGTCGAGCGCTCCAGACGCGCCGGCGTGGATTGCATGATGGGACAGGTTGACGAACGGCTTGTTGTGTCCGAGGCCGGCCAGCTTCTCAAGTTGGTCGAACTTGGGGCGATGAGCTGGTGACGCGAAGAGTGGCTTGGACCAACCCCAATCGTCGCTGTAGCCGGACTCATATTGACCGGTCACCTCGTCGTAGTCACTCCGGAAGCTCTCCATTTCTTCGGCAGAGAAGGGCTCACGGCCCAGCGCCCGGCAATTCTCTTGATAGCACTGCGCTTCCTTCCAGCGTTCCACGAATCGATGCAGGAGAAACCGGTTGGAGAGTTCCTCGTCACCGTCGCCGAGCACGTTGGCAATCACCGCCAGCTCATGCAATGTTCGCCATCGGGCTTGCGCCCCGGCCGCGAATCCGCAGCGCAACAACGCAAACACTTCGTACGTCACCATGCATGCCCTCGCGTGCAACAACGTGAGGGCATGCAGCTTGATGGGATGACCGGATTCTGGGACGCTCGCTGCGTGGAGCGCGTGGTGTAGGTCGCTACCCGCCTCCTCGCACGCCACCATCACCACCTCAAAGGACTCAAGTGCAGGTCGCCAGGTCTCTTGAAGACGCCGTTCAAAGCCCTCCCGTATAACTGCATGCTCGGCCAACATTCGAGAGGACCCCAGCTTGAGTGCTTCGTAGACGCCTCCCGCCGAACCGTCGATGGCGTCAGTGAGTAGTCCCTCGAACCGCTCAGACGAGGCGCCCTTCTGAAGTGCAGACTCAACCTTGGCCAGCAGTTCTGGACTCAGCACTCGGCTTCGGCGCTGCGGTTGGGACTCGGACATTCTGGGAACGATAGAACTGACGTGTGACCCGCCCCTGCGGGAGGTTCTTGGTCATGCTGTGGCGGGTGTGGTGGCGGTCGTTTTCTTCGTTGGCTGCTTGACTGACCAAAATACCGGGCCGCTAGTGGCATCGCGAGCTGATGCCCACGAGCTACGACCCAATCGACCAAGTTCGCAACATTGAGAGAGTGCCCGAGCCCGTCCAGTAGTTCGGTCCGAGTACGTTCTGCCAGCTCAGTGCTCCGTCTCAATCCGCTGGGATCTCTGGACTAGTGCTCGATGTGGCTCAATAGTTGGGCAATTGGATGGGCAACTCTTGTCAGGTCCGCCTTAGACCCATCGCCTCTGGACGTCGCCGGCTGGATTCCTCACGCGGAGTCGTGCCCGTAGTCTGGCTCAACATTGAGGTCGAGATTTCTTGACTGCAGCTCCCCAAATCCAGGCAACAGATCCCTTTGGAATACTTGAAACAGTTGCGTAAGCTACATCGATTCGAGGTCAACAACTACTCGAGGGACAATTCGATCATCTCCAAAAAGGATGCAAGGGTTATTGGACATGAGCTCTTGGTACCCTTCATCAGCTGGTCCCATCGGCTTAATAACTCCCTGACCAAACCGTACGAAGGTGCCATAGTCCAGCGCATACAGGTTGAATCGGACCCCGGGAGAAGAATGATCCATGTATCCACGTCTAAGAAGGTGAAGCACTCGTTGATCGACCAACGTTCCAACCATCTCTGATTCTGCTTGAAGCTCATCGACGAGAAAATACCGACTCATTACCCTAATGGCATAGCTGGTTAGTTGATTGAGGAACACCAGTGGGGGGCCCGTCAGCCTTCTAACCTTGTCATCTTCATACCAACCGGCGGCCGCATTTTCGACCGCGCCGACGCTGATGCGCACTTCGTCGTGAACCCGAGCGATCTGGATCGCTCGGGTCAAGATCCCGAAGAAATCTCGAACGACGCCTTCCGCCGCTCGGATCAGCGCCGAGAAGGCGTCCACGGAGTCGAATAAATTCTGTCGAAGGGTCGCCGCGTCTCTTATTCGGTATTCAAGTTCGAGATAATTCGAGGGCAAGCCCGTAAATAGGTGAAGATACAGAATCTTCAAAAACACTTCAGTTACGAAGTCTGGTGACTTGTCGAATATATAGAAGTCATCGATGTCGACGTTTGCCGCGATATCGCCGCCAAGTTCGAGTCCGACGACCTGTCGTTCATCGTCGCCCACTGTTGTCGCGAAACGAGATCGAAAAGACAAAGCGGCGATCTTTAGAGCAATCCGATTGCACGGCAGAAGCGAGCGCTTGAGGTATTCAGCTAGATATGGCTGGATCTCCAAAGGAAGTGAGGACCACTCGTCGAGCAAGACGAACAACCGGTCAATGCCAAGCGCCTCAAGGACTGTTACAAGGTGATTAGAAACACTGGCGAAGACTAAGGAATCACGGAGGATTTCATCGTAGGTGTACTCCGTGCTGACGGCGTCTTGCCTATCTCGCCCCTTGCTTAAAGTCGCACCCAACCCTTGGTGTGAGCTTAGGCTTAACTCGCCGCGCAGCTCACGAGAGTCACTGTGTTGCTCGGAGTCTTTAACCGTTCGACTTTGAACTTCACTAGTAGCTGCGTGGATAATGGTATGCAATTGATCTAGCTTTTCCAGTGCGACGCCGCTCTCCAGGGCCCGCTGGAAAAGGTGATCATGAATCTGGTCGAGTATGTCTCGGAAGAGATTCAAGCATTGTTCAGTAATCGAATCCTGACTCGAGATGATGCTCGCGCTTCCTATCAAACGTAAGTCGAAATACAACGACTCAAGTTGATCATCGCTCTGAGTTGACAGCGACAGCATTCGGAGAATGTGAGACTTACCGGTGCCACGCCTTCCAAAGACAATTTGATCGTTGCCATTATCAAGCTGATCCCGAACACCGACGTCGACATAAGTCTGTTCGAGGTCGCCGTCTTTGGAAACCTGATCTGATCGAAGAACAATCGAGGTCACGGCTCGTTGAAATACCGGATCGCTTACCAACCCCCCAAATCGGCTTAATCCGCGAGCAGCTCCAGCTCGCACGCCTTGCGCCGTGGAGCCCTCTTCGGTGGGAGCGTTGGACATGTCGGTTGGCCTTGCTTTTGTCGAGAATTGGAGCAGAGCCTAAACCCAGCCGGCTGAATACGCCTGGAGAACCCGCCTATTCTGAATCGATCAGGCCAGTTAGATGCCAAACCGAGTGTCCCGAGGCTCAGGATGGTTGGTCTGCGCGGCCCCCCTTGTCAATTTCTCCCCGACTTGAGCCTGCGTGTTCGAATCCCACCAGCGGGACTCGATGAGGCTGCCAACATCGAGCGAAACGGACGACTCGAGCAGACAAGGTTGAGAGGGTTATGAGCCCCATCTCAACGGTCCACTGCCGATGAGCCATTGGTGCCTGGTCCATAAATCGTCCCTGGCCTGGACTTGTCCGTGGACTCCAGCACACTCAGTCCGACTGCTTGGATTCAGGAGAGCGCCGAGGATCCGGGGATTGTAGGGATTTTGTAGGGCTGCTGCTCCAAATGCGTCTGTCAAGCGAGGTGGTCCCAGCAGAGACGGCGCCAAGAGGCCGTCCGGACCACCTTTTGGGTTAACGGGGTCGTCTCCGGCTCCTGCAGTTTCCGACGCGAGACCGGCTCGACCGAGACAGGTTTGATGTCTGTGAGCTGGGAGGGTGACGTTGTGAGCGACGTCGTTTCGGGGGCGGCACGAGGCGCGAGGCGCGAACGCGTGTTTCGAGCAGCGGGCCGGTCGTCGCGTCGTGGTGGTCGGCTCGGCCATCACCACCAGTCTCGCACCGGCGGGGCGCAACACCCCGACAATGGAGGGGCGACAGGCGGCTGAGGGGAAAGCGCCGGACTGCCGCTCAGGGCCGCTCGGCGTGCTCGATGAGGTCGGGCGTGAAATCCCGGCGACGGTCAGAGAAGTACCAAACACTTTCAGCGATGGATAACACACGGCATGTTGGACAGCGGACTCTTACAGCTACTCGACTATCTGCTTGTCTTCTAAATCAATTTCTATCTCGTTGCGCCAACCATGCTGCGGCTGCCAATTCCGGTTCGGAGTAAAAGTCAGGTACAATCGGTTCGCTTCAGATGGAATGGCATCGATGTTGCGCGTTCCGTGTGTTGCTCCGTCGCCACCAAGGCGATCGTATGAGCCGCTGTTGTCATTCACGTACGCAGTGCCAACATCATCTGCGGCAGTCATCTTCCAAGTCGGATCTTCTGACTCTTCGGTTAGCCCCGGCTGATGTTCATAATGAAATCGGTCGACAGAGACGCTCGGCTGCCGACCAGCTCCGGGAGAGGTAAAAGCTCCGACTCCTCTCTATGCCGCGGGCGACCACGTGGTGGCCAGGCATGAGTTCACCGAGGTCGAGGTCAAAGACAATGTCGAGCTGTCTTTGATTAGCTGACATGTAGTCGCTGGTTGCCGTTCTTGGGTGCTCTCCGCCTTCGGGCGTCATGCGAGTTCAGTGGGCGGTGCGTTGCCGCATCCAGTGGGCGTTGTGACTCCCAAAAGGGATCCTGCGATGGGTCCGAGCGCGATTTCGGGGTTACCCCATCTTCGATTCAGCTCGAACGGGATGATGATGTAGACGGTTTCGAACGCGGGTCCCGACCCGGTGTCCCAATCCAGGAACCCCGTCAGCGTGGTTCTAAATGTGTAGGGAATTCCCGCATAGAAAGGCCCCACTTGACCGTGGAATCCATAAGTCGGATTTTCTTCGGGGCCGCCCCTTGAAGACTTCCTGAGGTATGGCTCTCCGTTCTCGTAGAACTGGGTTCCCAAATTCTCAACCGGCCCACTGACTGCGGCCATACCCGAATCCTGCTTGCCAGCGAATATCACGCTCATCGGGTGGATTGCAGTACCAGTCGAGGCTCCCCACAACATTGCCGTCTTCGCTGATGAAGTTTGACTTTCCGCAACCCAGGTATTGGGTTGATGCCCTGAGATCAGCCGGCCCTGTCGGATCACTCGAGTTCACCGGATCGTCTCCGGCGTAGGTGAAGGCAAATAAAGGGCGCGACGTGGTGTCGTGTCGCGAGTCAGTCAGTTTCTTCGTAGCCAAATCCACGCAGAGTCTTCATAAGTCGCTCGGGTCTTAAGGTGAGGAAGTAGTGGGTCGTTGATTCAGTTCTGAATCCGACTCCCCTCTTCAACGGTCCGTGCCGAAGAAATATTCGAATGGACTCTCTGTGAAGTCTGAGCGGCAGCGGAAGGGACCGCGGAAGGAAACGCTTGCTAACGGATAACTCGACGTAGTCCGGATAGACGATGGCTGAGCCAAACGGATAGGTCGCCCGCACACGTTTCATTCCGTATTGCCGCTGGCCAAGGTCGATGTTGGCCCCTCCCTTGAACTTATTGTTCACCAGGAGACTCCAATGTTTCCCAGACTAAATAGCCAAGAAGCTTGAAGCGAACCGGTGTGGGCCTCGCCGTACCCAATACCAACCTGGATTCCAAATGCTGAAAGACCGCCATGACCCACGTTTCCATAGACAACGCTGCCCGCGACGGCTAGACCGTCCGCGTACGCAACTTGACCACTTACGCTCAAACCGGAGATAAACCTGCTCAAGTAGCTACGCGATGGAATCGTGCTGGACCAAATCCATCCAGCATCCGCAAGTGCAAGCAGTCCCGGAACGCTGACACCAGCCTGAGGACCCGCATAGACGTCGCCATAGCGGTCTACAAGGAGTTGTCCTCCAATCGAAGTTACTGCGAGCGGCGGGAAAACCTCGGCGAGTTCCGAGAGAAATGTTCCTGATATGTCGATTCCGATCCAGTCCGGATGAGTCTCCCAGGCGCCCCCCCGCTGTGATAGCTCGGACGATGACGAAAGGCTCGTTGACGAGGTCAGTTGGAAGTCGCACCCACCAATTCCGCCACCGGATGTCGTCGTCTGATCCGCTGCGAGATCTGACCGTGCTTGAACCACGAGAGGTCTGACAAGGATCCCGATAGCAGTGTCGACCGCGTTCGTTGCGAAGTTTCCGAGGCATCCAAGCCACGTCAAGGGATCACCGTTGCAGACATGATCGCCGGTCGGATCGCTCGCGTTAACGGGGTCGTCTCCGGCGTAGGTATACGCGGTGTCGGTCGAGCCGAAGGCGGGGTCCCGAGTCGTGAATGTTCCTGTAGCCGAGTTGTAGTCCCGTGCCCGGTTGACCCCGAAGCCGGTCGTTGCGTCCGTGTACTGGCCCCCGTAACCGAAGGTCGAGGTCGGGGTGCCGAAGGCAGGTGCCCCGAACGCGTCATAGCCCCAGAAGCCAGTCATGTCCCCAGTTTCATTGGTGGTCACCCAGGTCGAGCCCGAGGAATTGTAAGCCATGTAGGTGGGGGTAGACGTCGCGATGTTGATCTCTTCGACCGGAGTGTCCGACGACCCGTAGATGTAGTCGTAGACGCCGTCGGAGAGCACGAGCGCCAACGTGGGGTTGGTGTCCCAGGTGAGCTGCTCGGTTGTGGTGACCATGGACTCCGAGGCAGCAAAGAGGACCCCGTAGCCCGAACCGTCGACGGCGGCGCAGAAGGTGGTGCTCGGGCACGAGACCGACGAGATCGAGCGGGTGGCGTCGATGTCCTG
>DATNLP010000491.1:0-2226 GCA_035602795.1 Acidimicrobiales bacterium
CCTACGGTCGAGGATCTCGTCGGCTTCTTTAGTGACGATGCCGTGTGGATTGACGGTCCGCGAGGTGTGCATCGCGGTCTGGATCCGATCAGAACTGAACTCGAGCTACAGCTATCGATGGGGTTCAAAATGGTATCGATCCAGGTGAAGTCGCTCGTCGCCAACGATGGACTGGTCATGATGGAGCGAGTGGACAACTTCACTGTTGGTGGCACACCCTTCTCCATCCCGACGTGCTGGTCGACTGGACCTCGTGAAGAGCGACCTCCCCGTGTAGGGACATCACAAGCAGCGAAGGGTCTCCGAAGAGGAGACCCTTCGCCATACGTCGCTTCGGCTCGGCCTTGTGGTCGCCAGACAGTCAGGCGCGGGCGACCCGTCACGCCGGCTCTCCGGCACGCCACTCCTACGCCGAACTCGCACCTCATGTCGTCGACCGATCCGCCAGTATTTCGGCGTCGGACTTTCGTCGGAGATTTGGACCCCCGCAACCAAACCCAGCGGAGAAAGTCCGACGGGAACAGTTGTCGCCCAAGATCCCATCCCAGGTTCGCAGGTCCCGCGTGGAGAAGTCTTCCAACTCGCCGTCTCTGGCTACTGAGGGATTGACACCTGACTTATCCGGCGTGCAGGGTTACTCACCATTCGGGCAGGCATAAGCGGTGCCCACTGTTGCCAGATCGTTTGCGGTTGAGCGACCGTCGACGAGGTCGTTGTAGAACTTCGACGCTGCTCTATGCGCTGCAGCGTTGGGTGCGGCATTGACTTCAGCCGCTACCAATTGCGGATTCGGCAAGGCGGCAGAGAACCAGCGGATGCCCGCGCAGTAAAACCCGGCGTCAGGCACCGGATGCTTCACCGGCACGATGTTGAGGTTGAAGCCGCCGCTCGCGTTATATCCAGGACTCCCGTTGAACAATTCCACGTTTATCCCGGCGCCGGCGGCGACCAAAGCCAGGACCACGACGGCAGCGAGTGCGACCCACCCGAGGACCTTCCCCCAACTCGACGGCCGGTTTCTTTGGACCGGCACCACCGGACGGGTCGATGTTGTTGTAGTCACAACAACCACCCCCTAAATGTCGCAGGCTTGACGCTAGCCGCACCGGCGTCAGTCGGGCATCTGGACCCCGCTTCCATCGCAGACAATGGCCAGGAGCTGGATTGCCAACGCGACATGGCACCCTAAGGATCTCCTGCTCCACATCGCCGGCGCGGAGCACCCCTAGTACCCGGAGTGCGGGGCTGCCGTATCGATAGTGACCGGCGGCCCCTTCAGCGCGTCTGGGGTACTTCAGACGGGGTCGCCGTTCGCGGGATTGGAGCGAGGTGCCTACCCAGCTGGGGCGGGTGATCGAAGCCTCAACCTGCGGTGTCAAGCAGCGTTTGGGCGATGGCTCGGTCTGGCTCGGTGTGCCACATCGTGTCGTCGTGCTCGACGTCCCAGAGTGCGTTTTGCAGGATGCGCGCCAGTGTCCAGGCGGTGGCGCGGTTCCGGTCGAGGCCCAGAATGTCGGTCATCAGGTCGAAGCGGCGGCGGATCGCCCGCGGTACGTCGCCGGTGGCGACGGCTTCCTCCCACCGGTTGTGCAGTGCCGCGAGGAGCGCGAAGCCGGGATTGCCGGCCACCGGGTTGGGGTCGATGGCCAGCCAGGGCTCTCGCTGGTCGGCCGGGCGTGGTGCCAAGACGTTGTCGAAGTGCAGATCCTCGTGCACGAGGCGGTCGCCGGCTTCCGGGAGCACCTCCTCGAGCGCGGAGGCGCAGGCTCGGATGAGGCCGTATTGGGATGGATCGCTCACGTTAGTCAGGGCGCGTGGTACACGGTCGAGCAGGTCGGCGCCGAAATCGGAGAGCTGGCGCATGCCGGCGGGTGCGGGAACGGCACTGAGCCGGGCGAGGAGCTCGGACAGGATCTGCAGGGCGGCCAGGTCGTCGCGGACGGTGGCCAGTGAGCGGTCGGCGTCGAGGGTTCGAGCAGCATCGAACCCGATTCGGGGTCGTGGTCCAGCAGGCGTACGGCGCCGTTTCCGTTCCACGCCCGCAGTGCGTCGGGCTCGCCGACGGTGTGGTCGGTGACGGGTTGGAGCTTGAGTACCGCGGGCGTGGCGTCTGCGCGCACGACGGGCAACACGAGCGCCCAGGCGCCGCAGGTTGGAGCTCCGTCGGGCTGCAGCAGCCAGCGGTCCAGCAGGCCTTCGGCGAGGTCTGGCAATGCGTCGATCCAG
>DATNLP010000501.1:0-3857 GCA_035602795.1 Acidimicrobiales bacterium
GCCACCACGCCGGAGAGCACAGGCCATCCCCAGCCACGATTCGATGCGATGGCGCGCATGCGCAGAGCCAGTGAACCGCTCGCCATGGTGCCGCATGGTACCGGCCCTCCGGGGTGCCCTCGCGTCTTTACGGCCCCGTCCACCCGTCCGCCCGCCGGGCCCGCCCGGTCCACCCGTCCGCGCGCCACGCCCGCCCGGTCGACCCGTCCGCCCGCCAGGGCCGCCCGGTCCACCCCGCCGGTGAACACTGCCTTCCTACGCAGGGGGTCTGGCCTCGTCGCCCTCCCCGACGCGCAGCTCGGTGTCGAGGCGCCGCCGGGCCCGTTCCCGTGCCAGCTCCTTGAGTTTCTCCTGGGACGAGACGCCGTGCCGGTTCTGCACCCGGCGCCACCGGCGGTCGGACCCCAGCTCCCAGGCATTGGTCTCGTCGGCGAACACGAGGTCGAGCACCTCGAAGAGCCGGGCCTGCAACTCGGGGTCATGCACCGGCACCACCACCTCGATGCGGCGGTCGAGGTTGCGCCCCATGAGGTCCGCCGACCCGATGTAGATCTTGAGCGGCAGGCCCGGTCCGGCCGCCGCGTCGGCCGGTGCGCCGCCGAAGCGGTAAATCCTCGAATGCTCGAGGAAGCTGCCGACGATGGAACGGACGCGGATGTTCTCGGAGAGCTCGGGGATGCCGGGGCGGAGCCGGCACAGGCCGCGCACGGCCAGGTCGATCTGCACGCCGGCGCCCGAGGCGCGGTAGAGGGCGTCGATCATGTCGGCGTCGGTCAGGCCGTTGAGCTTCATGACGATGCGGCCGGACGGGCCGGCCTCCGCCTGCTCCTCGATCATGGCGTGGATGCGCTTGCGCACCGTGACCGGCGACACGAGGATCTGGCGGTAGTCGGCGTGGCGCGAGAAGCCGGTCAGGTAGTTGAACAACTCGCCGACGTCGGCGCCGATGGCGGGATCGGAGGTGAGCAGGCCGAGGTCCTCGTAGATCCTCGCCGTCTTCGAGTTGTAGTTGCCCGTGCCGACGTGGCAGTAGCTGCGCACGCCGTCGTCCTCGCGGCGCAGCACCAGCGCCGTCTTCGAGTGGGTCTTCAGGCCGACGATGCCGTAGACGACGTGGACGCCGACTTCTTCGAGGGCGCGGGCCCAGCCGATGTTCGCCTCTTCGTCGAAACGCGCCTTGAGCTCGACGATGGCCGCCACCTGCTTGCCGTTCTCGGCCGCGGCAATGAGCGCCTGCACAATCGGGCTGTCCCCGCCGGTTCGGTAGAGCGTCTGCTTGATCCCGAGTACGGCCGGGTCCTCGGCCGCCTGGGCCACGAACGCCTCGACCGAGGTGGCGAAGGAGTCGTAGGGGTGGTGCACCAGCACGTCGCGCTCGCGCAACATGGCGAAGAACTCGGCCGGCTCGTGCGCCACCTGGGCCAGCCGCGGCGACGTCATGGGCGTCCAGGTCTCGCCGTGCAGGTCGGGCCGGTCGAGGGCATAGACGCCCCACAGCCCGCTCAGGTCGATGGGGGCGCCGACGCGGAAGACACCGTCCGGGCCGACCTCGAGCTCGGTGGCCAGCAGGTCCACGAGGTCCTGCCCCGTGTCGTCCTCGACCTCGAGCCGCAGGGCCTTGCCGAAGCGGCGACGGCGCAGCTCCATTTCGATGGCGACCAGGAGGTCGTCGGCCTCGTCCTCCTCGAGGGCCAGGTCGGCGTTGCGGGTGACCCGGAAGGCGTGGTGGTGGCCGATGATCATGCCGGGGAACAGCCAGTCGAGGTGGGCGGCGATGACCTGCTCGAGCGGCACGAAGCGCTCGCCGTCGGGCATGACCACGAAGCGGTCCATGGTCGGGGGGACCTTGACCCGGGCGATGCGGCGCTCGCCGGCGACCGGGTCCTGCACCTCGACCACCAGGTTGAGCGAGAGGTTCGAGATGTAGGGGAACGGGTGGCCGGGGTCGACGGCCAGCGGGGTGAGGACGGGGTAGATCTCGCACCGGAAGACCTCGACCAGGTACTCACGGTCTTCGTCATCGAGGCTGGACCAACTGGAGAGGCGGATGCCGGCGTCGGCCAGGGCCGGGACGATGCGGTCGAGGAAGATGTGGTCCTGGCGGCGGACCAGCTCCTCGACCCGGCCCCGGATCATGGTGAGCTGCTCGCCCGGGCGCAGGCCGTCGACCGAGCGGGTGCGCACGCCCGCGGCCACCTGGTCCTCGAGGGCGGCCACCCGGATTTGGTAGAACTCGTCGAGCAGCTCCGAGAAGATGGCGAGGAACTTGGCCCGCTCGAGCAGCGGCTGGCCATCGTCTTCGGCCAGATCAAGCAGCCGGGAGCCGAAGTCGAGCCGTGACTGCTCCCGGTTGGTGAATCGCTGGTAGCCGAACGCCTCGATCTGCTGGTAGGTGGGGGGCGTCGGGTGGTCCACCGGGGGTTGGGTGGCGGCCTCGGTGTCCGTGGCCGTGCCGGTCCCGGCGCTCTGGCCGTCGGCGGCGTTTGGGCCCTCTACCAGGGACTCTGCCGGCGTCTGAGCCTCCGATACGGACTCCGCCTGGGATCGGGGTTGCGGCTGGGTCTGGGTCATCGGAGAGGTCGTGCGACACGATGATGCGGCCAGGTGTCGCCGATAATCCTACCCCCCACCACTACGATTCGCCCGGTGACGTCGACGTCGACACGAACCCGTCGCTCGCCGCTCGCCCCTTACGTGTTCGGGCCGAAGCCCAAGCGCCGCACCGAGCTGGGGCTCCTCATCTTCGGCTCGCTGTTGATCGTTGCGCTCTACGTCATTGCCGCGCTCGGGCAGTACTCGAAGCTCCCACCGGACCTGGGTCCGTTCCTCGGGGTGATCCTGGGGCTCGCCCTGCTCGCCCACATGGCCAACCGCTGGCTGGTGCCCAACGCGAACGCGGTGATCCTCCCGCTGGCCGCGCTGCTCAACGGCATCGGCTACGTCGTTATCGCCCGCTGGGACCACTGGTACCCCGGGGAGGCCCGCAACCAGGCCGTCTGGACCGCGGCCGGCGTCGGGCTCTATGTGCTGACCCTCATCGTGGTGCGCTTTTCGCGCGACCTCGAGCGCTACCGCTACCTGCTGCTGCTGCTGGCCGGCATCCTGCTGGTGTCGCCGCTGTTCTTCTCCCCCATTAACGGGGCGCGCCTGTGGGTCCACTTCGGGAGCTTCGAGTTCCAGCCGATCGAGTTCTCCAAAATTCTCCTTTGCATCTTCTTCGCCTCCTACTTCGCGGAGAACAAGGAGATGCTCTCGATCCCGACCGCGCAGATCGGCAACCGTCTCTTCCTCGACCCGCGGCCGCTCATCCCGATCATCGTGGCGTGGGGTGCCGCCATGGCCATCATCGGGCTCGAGGACGACATCGGATTCGCCGCCCTGCTCTTCGTCCTGTTCATCGGCATGCTGTGGGTGACCACGGGACGGGTCGGCTACCTGGCGCTCGGCCTGGTCCTCTTCGGCGTCGGGGCCTACATCGCGGCGCACTACTTCCTCCAGGTCCACCTGCGCGTCGACGAGTGGCTCAATCCCTGGGGCACCGCCCAGAGCGCAGGCGGCTACCAGCTCAGCCAGGCCTGGTACAGCCTGGGCACGGGCGGCATCGGTGGGACCGGGTTGGGCTTCGACCATTTCGCGTCGTACGTCCCCGAACTGACCAGTGACATGATCTTCGCCGCCATCGGCACCGAGATGGGGATGGTGGGCGCAGCCGCCGTCGTCGTGGCCTTCATTCTGCTGGTCGGTTCGGGCTTCCGGGTCGCCCAGACGGCCCGATCCGACTTCTCGCGGTTGATGTCGACGGGCCTGACGTTGATCATCGGCTTCCAGGCCTTCTTCATCATGGCGGGCGTCGTGCG
>DATNLP010000502.1:0-6417 GCA_035602795.1 Acidimicrobiales bacterium
CGCGACCACCCGCCGTCGTCGCGTCCGGTCAAGCATGCGTTCACGAGAAATGGGTACGCGACCACCATGAGCACGTCGATCCGTATCGGCCGGCCCCAGTTGGCGCCGATCTTCGTTCCCGGCGGGCGGAGCGCCAAGGCCCGACGATGAACCCGCTTGAGCAAGCGGCCCGCCGGGTCGACCGGGCCCAGCAGGGTCGCCGTCCCTTCGCCTTCACGGTGGGGGTGATCCGCAAGTTCGGCGACGACCGCGGCGGGTCCCTCTCCGCACTTTTGGCCTTCTACGGCTTCCTCTCGCTGTTCCCGTTGCTGCTGGTGATGGTGACGATCCTGGGCTTCTTCCATCCCGCCGAGCACTCGCTGCTGCAGCGAACCGAGTCCGCCGCCTTCTCGCAGTTCCCGATCGTCGGGACGAAGTTGAGCCAGAACATTCACGCCCTCCGGGGCCGGAGCACCCTCGGGCTCGTCATCGGCATCGCCGGCGTGCTGTGGGGCTCACAGGGCGCCCTGCAGACGGCCCAGTACGCACAGGCGGAGGTGTGGAACGTCCCGGGCGAGGCTCGCCCCAACTTCTGGGCCCGCCTCGGGCGCACGGCGGCCATGACGGCGCTGCTCGGGCTCTTCCTGCTGGCCAGCACCATCGTGGCCGGCGTGGTCACCATCGGCCACCACGGGCTGTGGGCCCTGGCCGGCGCATTCGTGGTGTCGCTCGCGCTGAACGTCTGCCTCTTCGCCGTGGCGTTCCGGGTGCTCACCCCGCGCCAGATCGACTGGCGGGACATGCTCCCCGGATCCGTCGTCGGCGGCGCCGGGTGGACGTTGCTCCAGTACCTCGGGGGTCTGCTCATTGAGCACTCGCTGCGCAACACGGGCAAGGAATACGGCACCTTCGCGCTCGTGCTCGGCCTCCTCGGCTTTCTCTACCTGGCGGCCGAGGTCACCGTGTACGCGGCCGAAGTCAATGTCGTAAAGGCCCGTCACCTCTGGCCCCGCGGGGTCGTGCAGCCGCCGCTGACCGACGCGGACCGGGAGGTGTTGTCGTCCATCGTCCTCGAAGGAAAGCGGCGACCCGAACAGCTCGTGTCGACGGGCTTCGGCGACCTCGAGGCAGATCGACTCTCCAACCCGGCGCAACGGGACGATGCCGACCCCGTCGCGCCTCGCTCGCCTCTTGCGCCATCCGCCTGAGTTGCTTCGCCACAGATCGGCGCGGGTCTTCTCTGAAGGGGCTTGGGGGATGAGCTCATGTCCACGAAACGGAAAGTTGCTCCCCCGAACGCGGTCGAGCCGGCCATTCTGAGGCTCGATCGCCGGCACCGGTCGGAGGCCGAGTTCAAGAGCGGCGGCCATTTGGCCAGACCCGCCCCGACCACGCTTGGCCCGTCCTCTCAAGGCTCATCACACTCTGCGACTACCGGCAGGATTTCTCGGCGCCCGCCGTACGAGATGACCCCGGCCAGGGCCTACGCGCCTCTTCTCCCGTAGCCCCTGCGCCGGTGCCCCTTCCCAGCTGACGGCACCGGACACAATGAGGCCATGCATCGTCGAGGCCCACTCGCCTTGGTCGCCCTCGCACTGGCCGTGCCGTGCGCGCTGGCCTCGTGCAGCAGCTCGCCCGGCCACCGGCAGGCCGTGCGTCGGACCACCACCACCACGGCGCCCCCGACCACGACGAGCTCGAGCGTGACCACCACCACGGCGGGCGTGGCGGTGCCCAACGTCATCGGTCTCAAGGTCGACGCGGCGCGCTACATCCTGCACGCCGTCGGGTTCCGCACGCTGCCGCTCAACACGGTGTGCAGCAAGGGCCCGCTGGTCAGCCAGAGCGTGGTCGCCGCGCTGTCAGTCCCTGGCCACGCGCCGCTCTACGCCGTCGGTGCCACCCCGCTCATGCCGGGCGACATGCGGCCTAAAGGGTCCTTCGTCGCCATCACCTGGTCGGACTGCTACCCGAACGGCACGTCCGTGCCCGCCGTCGTCGGCCTGAAGTTCCTCGAGGCCACCCACGATCTTCACGTGGTCGGCCTTACCTGGTCGTGCTTCTCGGTGGACTCCGACCCGACCACCACCACGACCACCACGACCACGTCGACCACGGCCCCGCCACCCTCTACGTCATCGACCACGTCGACCACCCATCCCCCCACGACCACCACGACGACCAAGCCGCCGAACGTCATCCTCACCCAGTCGCCCACCGCAGGCGCGACCGTCAAGGCCTCGACGACCGTGACCCTCACCATGCGCACCTGCCCGCAGTGACGCCGTCCGCCGGACCGGGCCTTTCCGAACCCCTTGCGCTGCGCACGGCCCGGGGCCGCTGGGTGCTGGCCGCCACCGTGCTCGGCTCGGGCATCGCCTTCCTCGATGCGACCGTGGTGGGCATCGCCCTCCCCTCCATCAGCCGCTCCTTCGGTGGGGGCGTCGGCACGCTGCAATGGGTCGTCACCGGCTACTCGCTCACCCTGGCTGCCTTCCTCCTCCTCGGGGGCTCGCTGGGCGATCGCCTCGGGCGCCGCCGCGTCTTCTCCATCGGCGTGGCCTGGTTCGCCGTGGCCTCCGCATGCTGCGGCCTGGCGCCGAGCGCCGGGCTGCTCATCGGCGCCCGGGTCGTGCAGGGGGTCGGCGGCGCTCTCCTCACCCCGGGCAGCCTGGCCATCCTCCAGGCCAGCTTCCGACCCGACGACCGCTCGCGCGCCATCGGGGCCTGGTCGGGGCTGGGCGGTGTCGCCTCGGCCGCCGGCCCCCTCGTCGGCGGCTGGCTCCTGGCCGTCGGGTCGTGGCGCTGGGTCTTCTTCATCAACGTGCCGCTCGCCGCCTTCGTTCTGGTCATCACCGCCCGCCACGTTCCCGAGACGAGTGATCCCACCAGCACCGGGCGCGTCGACCTGCCCGGAGCGGCGCTGGCCGTCGTCTTCCTGGCCGGCCTCACCTACGGCCTCATCGAGGGCCCGACCCACGGCTGGACCAGCGCGGGCGTGCTGGCCACGCTCGTGGTCGCCGTCCTGGCCGCCCCCGCCTTCCTGTTCGTCGAGCACCGCGTCGCCCATCCCATGCTGCCGCTCGGGCTGTTCCGCTCCCGCCAGTTCAGCGGCGCCAACGCGGTGACCTTCGTCGTCTACGGAGCCCTCGGCGGCGCCCTCTTCCTCCTCCCGGTCGAATTGCAGCTGGTGGCCGGCTACAGCCCGTTGCGCTCCGGACTGGCCCTGCTGCCCATCACACTGATAATGCTGGCGTTCTCGGCGCGCTCCGGGCAGCTGTCCGCCCGCATCGGCCCCCGGCTGCAGATGTCGGTCGGGCCTGTCCTGGTCGGTGCCGGCCTGGCTCTGCTCGCCCGCGCCACCACCCCGGGCAGCTACTGGGTCCAGGTCTTCCCCGCCGTCGTGCTCTTCGGTGCCGGCCTCGCCGTCACCGTGGCCCCCCTGACCTCCACCGCCATGGGGGCGGTGCCGGTCGAGCACTCGGGGGTGGCCTCAGCCGTCAACAACACCGTCTCCCGCGCCGCCGGGCTGATCTTCGTGGCCGTGCTCCCGCTCCTGGCCGGACTCACCGGCGCAGCGGCGCTGCACCCGTCCGAGCTGGCCGCCGGGTTCCGCACCGCCGTGTTCATCGCGGGCGCCACCTGTGCCGCCGGTGGCCTGCTGGCCGTCCTGACCATCCGCAACCCGGCCCGCGCCCCGGCCCAGGCGGACGCGCCGGCGCGATTCTTCTGCGGCGTCGCCGGCCCGCCGCTGCGCCCCGCGCCGGCAGCCACCCCGCGTTGAGCGACCCAAACGTGCGGCCGCCCCGCGGGTCGGCAAAGGTAGGTCCGTGCCGCCCCGCCCCGCCCGCCAGGCCGCCACGGCGCCGGCCGTCTTCGCGCCGGCGACCCTGGGCCCGCTGACGCTGCGCAACCGCATCATCAAGGCGGCCACCTTCGAAGGCGTGATGCCGGGCGGCACCGTCAGCGACGCATTGATCGACTTCCACCGCCGCGTGGCCGCCGGCGGCGCCGCCCTGTCCACGGTGGCCTACCTGGCCGTGTCGCCCGAAGGGCGCACGGACCGCCACTGCCTCCTGCTGAACCAGGAGAACCTGCCCGGGCTACGCCGCCTCACCGACGCCATCCACGCGCAGGGTGCGGCGGCGGCGGCCCAGATCGGCCACGCCGGGCCGGTGGCCAACGCGCGCTCCAACGGCGCCCCGGCCCTGTCCCCCTCGGGTGGCCTGACCCCCATGGGCTCGCGCCTGCGCGCCGTCGACGCCTCCGGCATCGAGCGCATCACCGACGACTACCGCCGCGCCGCCGCGCTCGCCGCCGAGGCGGGCTTCGACAGCATCGAAGTCCACGTCGGGCACAACTACCTCCTGAGCGCCTTCCTCAGCCCCAAGCTGAACCGGCGTGACGACCAGTTCGGCGGCTCGGTCGAGAACCGGGCCCGCTTCCCCCGCGCCGTCCTGCGCACCGTGCGCGACGCCGTCCGCCCGCACATGGCGGTGACGGCCAAGCTCAACATGGCCGACGGCGTCGCCGGCGGGCTCTGGGTCGACGAGAGCGTCGAAGTGGCATCCCTCTTCGAGGAGGACGGCGCGCTCCATGCGCTCGAGCTCACCGGGGGCAGCTCGCTCGCCAACCCGATGTACCTCTTCCGCGGCGACGCGCCGCTGCAGGAGTTCGCTGCCACCCTGCCCCCGGCGGTGCGCGTCGGCTTTCGGTTCGTCGGCCGCCGCTTCCTCAAGTCCTACCCCTACGAGGAGGCCTTCTTCCTCCCCTTCGCCCGCCAGTTCAAGGCCGTGCTGTCCACCCCCCTCATCCTCCTGGGCGGCATCTCCGAGCTGGCCACCATCGAGGCGGCCCTGGCCGAGGGCTTCGCCTTCGTAGCCATGGCCCGCGCCCTGCTGCGCGAGCCCGACCTGCCCAGCCGGATGCAGGCCGGCACCGCCGCCACCTCGCTCTGCATCCACTGCAACAAGTGCATGCCCACCATCTACTCGGGCACGCGCTGCGTCCTGGTGCCCGACCGCCCCGTTCCTGCCTAGGCCGACACCGGCGGTCTCCGGTCGGCCCACGGCGCCGCCTTCTCGAGCTGGCCGGCCAGCGACAGGAGCGTCTCCTCGTCGCCGAAGCGCCCGACGAACTGCACCCCGATGGGCAGTCCCGCCTCGTTCCAGTGCAGCGGCAGCGAAATGGCCGGCTGGCCCGTCACGTTGAACGGCGGGGTGAACGGCACGTAGGCGGCGGCCCGGAAGAGGCCGGCCAGCGGCTCGCCCGGGGGCGAGTCGAACGTGCCCAGCGGCGCCGGGGGCTCGCCGATGGTAGGCGTGAGCAGCACGTCGATGCCCTCGAAGTACGCCGCGATCTGGCGCGTCGCCCGCTGCAGGCCCTGGAGCGCGGCCAGGTACTGGCCGCCGTTGAGCGCCCGGCCCATGGCGATGAGCCCCCAGCTGAGCGGCTCCACCTCCTCCTCGGTGACGGCGCGCCCCAGGCGGTGTTCCCAGTCGCCGATGGCCCACGCGTTGCCGGCCGCCCAGACGTTGATGAAGTCGGCCACGAAGGCGTCGCCGTCTACGGCCAGCGCCCCGACCTCCACCCGGTGGCCCAGCGACTCGCACAGCGTCGCCGCCGCCTGCGTCGCCGCCACGCAGTCGGGATGCACCTCGCTGCCCGTGGGTGAAGCCGTCATCACGGCGATGCGCAGCGCCGCCGGGACCGTGGCGGCCGCCGCGGCAAACGAGGGTCCGCGACGCGGCGGCGCCCAGTAGGGATCGCCCGGCACCGGACCGGCGGTGACGTCGAGGATGTTCGCCGAGTCGCGCACCGAGCGGGTGACGGCGTGCTCGCACACGAGACCGCTCATCACGTCGCCGTACTGTGGCGCCAGCGAATTGCGGCCGCGCGTGGGCTTGAGACCGACCAGGCCGCAACACGAGGCCGGGATCCGGATCGACCCGCCGCCGTCGTTGGCGTGCGCCGCCGGCACCATGCCCGAGGCCACAGCCGCGGCCGAACCCCCCGAGGACCCGCCGGTCGAGTGCTCCGTGCTCCACGGGTTGCGCGTGGCGCCGAAGCGGCGCGGCTCGGTCGTGGGCAGAATGCCGAGCTCGGGCGTGTTGGTCTTGCCGCAGATGACGAAGCCGGCGTCGACGAAGCGCCGCGTCAGCTCCTGCGTCGTCGTCGAGCGGTAGTCACCCGCGAAGTCGAGGCCCTCGCTGAACGGCGTGCCGGCCAGCTCGGCGGCGAAGTCCTTCAACAAAAAGGGCACGCCGCGGAAGGGCCCGTCGGGCAGCTGGCCGGCCGCCTCCTCCCGCGCCCGGTCGTACAGCTCCCAGATCACCGCGTTGAGCTGCGGGTTGAGCTTCTCCATCCGCGTGATGGCCTCGCCTACCAGCTCGGCCGGCGACACCTCCCCGCGGCGGACCAGCTCCGCTTGTGCCGTCG
>DATNLP010000510.1:0-3909 GCA_035602795.1 Acidimicrobiales bacterium
CGATCGATCAACAGCTCGCGTCCCTTGACGCTGAGCCGCGCGTTAGCGTGCAGCTTCATCCGGTGTCCTCCTTGGTACTGGGTGGCTAGACACCCCCAGCCTCCAAGGAGGCCCGGATGAACAACGTCCTCAGGTTCTACACCTAGTGCACCACCTCGACCACTTCGTCTTCCCGACCCGCATCGCCTGCCGCGCCAACGACCTGCGAATCGGCAGCGTCTAACCTCGGCGGCCAGCCACGTCGCTCAACGGCACTTGTGCGACGCACCCCGCGCTTAGCCTGCATGGCTGCACTGATACTGTTCGCGCCATTGGATCTCGACTAGGAGGCCGGTCTGATGCCGCATCGCCTGGTATTGCTCATCGCCACGTTTGCTACTGCGCTCGGCCTGCTTCTTCCTGTCTCAGCGCTGGCAGACCCTCGCTACGGAGTCATGAACGCCCCAGAAGGCGTCTACTGGCGCTCCGAACCGAACTGGGCTGCCGCTGAGCGGATTTCTGGCTTCGGTGTGTACAACGGCACCATCATCGAAGTCCACTGCTACCAAAGCGGCACGACCGTCGAAGGTTCGGCCGACACTATGTGGGAGCAGGCCACCGACGTAGGCGGAAGCGGCTACGGCAGCGGCTGGATCAACGAGCATTTCATCAATGATGGCCAACCAATTAACCAACCATCACCCGGAGTGCCGCCATGCGGTGCGCCTCCTCCGGCTCCACCAGCCTCTTCCCCGGCGCCGCCAACACCGCCTAGCCCCAGCCCGACGCCTTCGCCCGAAGCCACGCCTAGTCCCTCGGTCGCACCCACTCCCAATCCCTCGCCCGCACCAGCTGCGAACCATTGCCCGGCCTTCGCACACTGGGAGGATTGGTTGGGTGGAGTTCGCGTTCACGGGTACGTCAGCTTCCGCCCTAGTGACACGTGCAACGGGCGGCACGTCAAGCGTGCCTATATACACATAATCCGTCAATGCGGACCCTATCGAGACTTTGGGCGCTGGTACACGCAAACCGCCACCTCGCAATCTGACACGCGCCTCTTTAGGGTCTCCGGGTGGGTCTTCGATTCACTGATCTCTCATTGCAATACGGATGTCTACTACGATTATAGTTATTTTTAGATACACCGGCTAGTTGTCATCATCTAAGACAATCGATTGCCAGCACGATTTCGTGATCGTATTGTGTTAAACTTCATAGATGCGCCGGCAGTTTTTTTTCGCGACAGCTATCGTCGCTGCCCTGACAGTCGGAGCGCTGTTTGCTAGCGTCGGCACCAGTATCAGCACCCCATGCCCGCCAGCACCAGATGACCCGAGTTCGCACTGCGTTTCGTACCAAAAGGTGCACCTAGACAATCTTATGAGGAACACACAGGGCAGCCTGACTCGTTTTCTGTTCAACTTTTTGATCGGGTCGGTCGTCTTCTCGGGGCTGCTCGTTGTCTTGAGTTTCTTCGTGAGACGGAGCGATACCTATCGGGGCAGCTCATCGAAGCGAACGTGATGCAGTCGCTGGATCATCTGGCACCAATGGCACTTGTGCGACGAAGTGCCGGGAGCGCGTCGCCGCTGAGAGCCACGAGACGGGCGGATTCCAGTAGTCTGTACCAATGGACTGCCGACGCCTGATGGCAATTGCCTTCGTTCTTATGACGAGTCTGTCTACAACGGGTTGCGACTTGTTCTCGTCGGCCAAAACCCTTGACAAACCAAGCGACGTCGACCCGTTTATCGAAGATATTGCACATGGCAGCGCAGGTGGATGGTCGCTGCCTTCCCACGCGGCGGAGGCGGCTAAACGTGTGTGGGAGCACAAAGAGGCGCTTTCTGAGATCACCGAGAAACTGGACGAGGTGCCCGACCGGGGTTGTAAAGTGCTCGACCAGGCTGCTAGTGGCCCAGTCGAAGAAGCAGCGATAACAGAAGAACGGGAAGGGAATCTAAGAGAAGGGGAAGCTTTGGAGGTCATCGCCAATATCAAGGAACTTGAAGACTCGGAAATAGTCGCGTTGGCGCATGACATCTGCGGTCTAGCCAAGACGGAATAACTTACCTCGTCGGCTAATGCCGCTTGTGCGACGCGAGTAGCCGTTCCGTCCGGCGCCCGGCGGATGACGTCTGGTCGCCCCACAACCAGCCTCGAAAGGATCGCTATGAACACCATACTCACCGCACCGGACGACGCCACCAGGACGCAACTCCTGATGCTGGCCGAGATCATCAAACTCGTCAGCCGGGCAGGCGACCTTGCCCGTCTGGATATCGCTAACCCGCCTCCCGCGACGGCGCACGGCATCGGAACGTGGACGCGCGTGACGGGCGCCCTCGTCGAGCTAGAGGCGATGATCGCCGTCTACCGACAGCTCGGCGGCCCGGACCTTCCCGCCAACGTCGAGAGCTTCGCGCGTGACCTCCGTCGCATGGATACAAAGCCGGCACAGGTTGTCGGAGAGTCAGTGAGTGTTCTTGGACAGCTCCAGAACGTCGCGGAGAACTTTCCCGCGCGAGCCAACAAGCTCGGTATGGCAACAGTCAGCGGACAGACCCGCCGAGCCGCGTCGGGAGCGCCAGGATGAGCGCAACCATCTCGACGTTGGCCGGCGTCGCCGGCGGGAGCGCCGCTACGTACTGGCTCCAGCGCGCCAATGACAGGCGTCGCGAACGACGGGAACTGCACTCAGCCGAAACTGCCGATCACCGTGCCAGCACCCGGGCGGCGCGCCTTGTGCTCACGGAGCTGTTCACGGTCATCGGCCATATGCAAAGCTCGTACCAAATCAAAGGATGGCTGCGCGACCTGCTATTGCCGGATCATGCCTGGCTTCAAGAGCGAAGCCATCTCAGCACCATTCTCACTGACAACCAGTGGCGCGACGTTGCAACCGCGTTTATGAATGTCGCCGTCTGGAACGATCTGATGCAAACTTGGCGGAAGGGTGATCCGCTCGCTCGCTGGAAACCGAAGGCCAATCTCTCCGATAATGACGCAGAGGGGATGTCATCAATGCGGCTTATGCTGCTCCAAACCTGCGGCCAGGCGGCCGAGGCGCTTCGCCCACTCGCCCTACCGTCGCTCGCCGAGGACGATCCCTTGGTTGCCTTCTTCCAAGAGGCGAAGGCTGTCAATTCGCCTCAACCGCCGGAGCTTGCTTGACTTGCGAACACCTGTCGCCGCTTTTCGCTAATTACTAGTCGGAGTAGACTATTATTGTGACACATCCGACTAGCTTTCGGACGATCCGTATTTGGGACGGCTCTCAGCAGCGTTCCTTTGAGGAGTTGTGCTACCAACTTCGTGACCCGACGCCCGTCAACGCCGAACTCATCAAGACCGGCGACCCCGACGCCGGAGTTGAGTGGTACATCCGCCGTCGAAACGGTGTCGAATGGGGCTGGCAAGCCAAGTACAGCTTTACGATCGACGATCTCCTGAAAGAGATGGCGGCCTCATTGAAGACCGTATGCGAAAAGCGTCCACGATGTCGGCGGCTAACGTTCTGCATCCCCTTTGATTTGCCTGATGGCCGGATCGGCAAAGAGCGTAAGTCGGCGCGCCAGAAGTTCGAGGACCGCAAGCAACGCTGGGCAGAGACGATCGAGGGCGCTAAGGACGTGACGATCGAGCTTTGGTCTGAGGGTGATCTCCTGGAGAGACTGAATACGCCGGCTAATGCCGGAAAGGCTTGGTTCTTTTGGGATCAGCACGTCTTCTCGCCGGAATGGTGCCGAGAGCGATTGCGAGTCACTACGGAGGCTGCTGGCGAACGTGACCGGACCCCGTTCATGGGTCCACCTGTTGTGAGAGTCGGTGTGTGTTGTTCTGTTGCGGGGTAGGGGTGTCGCCGAGCGGCTCGTGCTGGGCGCTCCAGGCTCGGGCGAAGCGGGCGGGTGATTTCATGTCGAGCGC
>DATNLP010000518.1:0-3693 GCA_035602795.1 Acidimicrobiales bacterium
CATCGTGTGCGGCGCCCACAACTTCGAGGTGGGCGACCGGGTGCCGCTGGCACCGGTCGGGGCCATCCTGCCGGGCGGCTTCGAGATCGCACGCCGCAAGATGCGTGGCGTCACCTCCAACGGCATGCTCTGCTCCGGCAAGGAGCTCGGCCTCAGCGACGACGGCGCGGGCCTGCTGATCCTCGGCGACGAGGCACCCGGCGAGCCCGGGACCCCGCTCATGCAGGCGCTCGGGCTGGAGCCGGACGTCGTCTTCGACATCACCGTCGAGGGCAACCGCCCCGATGCCTGGAGCATGACCGGCATCGCCCGCGACCTGGCGGCGCGCCTCGGACTCGAGTTCTCGGCGCCGGAGCCACCGCCGCCCCCGGCCAGCGGCCTGCCGGTGGAGTCGTTGGCCTCGGCCAGCGTGGAGTCGCTCGACCTGTGTCCGCGCCTCACGGTAACCGTGCTGCGCGGCGTCGCGGTGGCGCCGTCACCCCGGTGGATCGCCCAGCGACTGCTGTTGGCCGGGATGCGTCCCATCAACAACGTCGTCGACGCCTCCAACTACGTGATGCTCGAGCTGGGCCAGCCCACTCACCCCTACGACCTGTCGCTCTTGCCGGGGCACGGCTTGAGCGTGCGCCGCGCCCGTGCGGGCGAGACGGTCGAGACGCTCGACGGCGTGGAGCGCACCGTCGGCGTGCGGGGCCGCAGCCTGGGCGACACCGGGGAGGACTGCCTCATCTGCGACGCCGAGGGCACGCCGGTCGGGATCGCCGGGATCATGGGCGGCGCCTCGTCGGAGATCGTCGACTCGACGACCGACGTGCTGCTCGAGGCGGCGTACTTCACGCCCATGGCCATCGCGCGCACGTCCAAGCGCCTCGGCCTACGGACCGAGGCCTCGGCCCGCTTCGAGCGCGGCTGTGACCCGTGGGGGATCGAGCCGTCGGTGGCGCGCTTCTGCCAGCTGCTCGGCGAGAGCGTGCCGGGCCTGCAGGTGGCCGACGGCATGCTCGACGTACGCGGTGAGGTGCCCGAGCCCTTCGTGGTCTCGGTACCGGTGGCCCGGGTGCACAGCCAAATCGGCGTCGAGCTCTCGAGCACGGAGATCGCCCGGCTCATCGGCCCCATCGGGTTCGACGTGCTCGAGCACCCCGGCGCCGGCGCCGGTGCCGGCGGTGGTGACGGGTCGGTGCTCACGGTCGTCGTGCCCACCAACCGGCCCGACGTGCGGCCGGAGCCCTACGGCGTGGACGACGTCATTGAGGAGGTCGCCCGCACGTTCGGCTACTCGAACGTGCCCCGACATGTCCCGACCTGGCCCCAGCCGGGTCACCTCAACGAGCTGCAACGGTCCCGGCGAGTGCTCAAGGACGTGATGCTCGGGCTCGGCGCCTCCGAAGGCTGGACCGACACCTTCGTGTCGGCGGCCGCCCACGCCGACGTCGGCCTGACCGGAGAGGCCGTGCGGGTCAGCAACCCGCTCGACGCCGAGAAGCCCTACCTGCGGCGTTCCCTCCTGCCCGGCCTCCTCGCCGCGCTGTCCTACAACGCCGGGCGCCGCCAGGGCGATATCCGCCTCTTCGAGGACGGTGTGGTGTTCTCACACCCGAGCGAGGGGCACCCTCGTGTCGTCGAACGGGCTGGCGCCGGTGGCGCCGAGACGGCCGAGCTTCCGGGTGAGCGCGAGCTGGTCTCTGCGGTCTTTGCCCGGGACGAGGACGACGCCCGCAGTGCGGTGGCGGCCTGGCACGTGATCGCCGAGGCGTTTCGTCTCGACCGGGTGCGCTTCGTCCCGCCCGGTGGCGACGCGCCGCCACTGCCTGGACTGCACCCGACCCGGTCGGCCCACTTGGTGGCCCAGGGTGAGAGCGGGGGCACCGTCACCATCGGCTCGGTGGGTGAGGTCGATCCGGGTGTCGCCGCCACGTTCGGGCTCACCATGACCGCCGGCGGTGCCACGTCGGCTCGCCGTATCGGCTGGCTCGAGGTCGACCTCGGCCTTCTCTTCGACGAGAAGCAGGTACGTCGCCGCCTGACCGTCGGTGGGGCCGTCAGCCGCTTCCCGTCGTCCGACATCGACCTGGCCCTGGTGGTCGACGACGGGCACCCGGCTGACGCCGTGGCCGATGCGCTGCGCACGGCCGCCGGCGACCTGCTCGAGTCGGTGTACCTCTTCGACGTCTACCGGGGCGCCGGGATCGCCGAGGGATCGCGCAGCCTGGCCTACCGTCTGCGGTTTTGCGCACCCGACCGCACGCTGACCGACGAGGAGGTTGGCCAGCTGCGTGCCGCCTGTATCGCGGCGGTCGAGAGGGATTACGGGGCCGTCCTCCGCTGAGCGGTTGTCCGGGTCGACGCCTCGTGCTCAATTCTTTGCAAGTTCTCCTTGCCAGTTCGCCTGAGTCCACATGAAGCACTGTCATGGGTCGCGGGAATCGATTCATCCAGCCACTTGTTCGACAAGTCACGAGCCATGGCCGGATGAGGTGAATTTTTGACAGAGCTCAGACTTTCCATCCTGGACCTGGCGCCGATCAGGCGGGGTCAGACCGCCGGCGAGAGCTTCGCCGCCAGCGTCGCGCTGGCACAACGGGCGGAGGAGCTGGGCTACGAACGGGTCTGGTACGCCGAGCACCACAACATCGCGAGCATCGCCTCGTCGGCCACCAGCGTGCTCATCGCGCACGTCGGAGCGCAGACCACCACGATCCGACTCGGGGCGGGCGGGGTGATGTTGCCCAATCACGCACCGCTGCTCATCGCCGAACAATTCGGTTCGCTGGCGGCGATGTACCCGGATCGGATCGACCTCGGCCTGGGTAGGGCCCCGGGATCGGATCAGAACACGATGTACGCGCTGCGCCGGGACCCGACTTCGGCCGACACCTTCCCGCAGGACGTGGTGGAGCTGCAGGGCTATCTCACCGGCAATACCCAGGTGCCGGGGGTGGACGCCGTCCCCGGCAAGGGCTCGAACGTCCCGCTGTACATCCTGGGTTCCTCGTTGTTCGGGGCCAGGCTGGCCGCCGCGCTCGGCCTGCCGTACGCGTTCGCCTCGCACTTCGCGCCGACCGAGCTCGACGCCGCGCTCGCCGTCTACCGGCGCGAGTTCCGCCCGTCCGGCCAGCTGGAACAGCCCTACGCGATCGTCGGCGTCAACGTGATCGCCGCCGACACCGAGAGCTCCGCCCAGGAGCAGCTCCTGGGCATCCGGCGAGCGCGGGCCATCAGCCTGTACGGGCGCGGCCGCCGCGGCCAGGACCCGGTGGACCTGACCGACGAGCAGGCCGACCAGTTGCTGGCCGCTGGCGTCGGCGAGCAGGTGGATCAGATGCTCACGTACTCCGCGGTCGGCACTCCGGCCCAGGTGAGCGACTACCTCGACGACTTCATCCGGCATACCGAGGCCGACGAGGTGATCGTCGCCCACCAGGCCCCGACCATCGAGGGCCGGCTGCGGTCGGTCACGCTGCTGGCCGAGGCCATGGCGGCCGTCCCCGCGTGACCCAATACCGCCGCGACGGCATCAGTGCCATCAATTAACGGGCAGCAGCCTGCGGAACTCTGCGGCCATCGCGGCGGCGCTGTCTCGCAGGGCGCTGATGTCTGGGCCGGCCGCAAGCAGTGACCGCGACGCGCTGGGCATGACCCGGTCCGGGCAGGCTGCGAAGACCTCGGCGACGTCCTGGGAGGTAATTCCTT
>DATNLP010000525.1:0-2858 GCA_035602795.1 Acidimicrobiales bacterium
CGACCGACCGACGATGGGCCCATCGGCCCCGCGGCCGATCAGCATCAGAGCTTGGACGAGACGAGGTCGAAGGCCTGGCCGACCGTCTCGATGTCCTCGAGCTCGGTCTCCTCGACGGTGATGTCGAACGCCTCCTCGAGCGCCATGACCAGCTCCACCAGGTCGAGGCTGTCGGCGTCGAGATCGTCGGCGAACTTGGCCTCCTTGGTGATTTTGTCCGCCGGCACCTGCAGCACCTCCACGGCGCACTCGCGAAACTTTTCGAACGCTGCGTCGCTGTCCACTCTGCGTACTCCTTCTATCTCTGTCGGTCTACCTGTGTCGGTCGTTCTCTGTTGATTTCCTGAACGCTACAGCCCCATGCCGAGGCCCCCGTCGACCGGCACGACGGCCCCGGTCACGTAGGCGGCGGCGTCGGAGGCGAGAAAGCCGACCACGGCGGCCACGTCCTGCACGCCCCCGACGCGCCCGAGCGGCACCTGGCCGGTCATGGCGGCCACCCGGTCCTCCCCGAGCACGGCCGTCATGTCGGTGTCGATGAGGCCGGGAGCCACGACGTTGACCGTGATCTGGCGGCTGCCCACCTCGCGGGCGATGGCGCGGGCCATGCCGACCAGCCCGGCCTTGGAGGCGGCGTAGTTGGCCTGGCCCGGCAGACCCATGAAGGCGCCCACCGAGGATACGAAGATGATGCGGCCGGTGTGCTGGCGCAGCATCTTGGCCACGGCGCGTTTGGCCACCCGGAACGACCCGGTGAGGTTGGCGTCGATGACGTCCACGAACGCCTGGTCGCTCATGCGCAACATCAGCGAGTCCATGGTGATGCCGGCGTTGGCCACCAGCACCTCGACCGGGCCCCAGCGCGCCTCGACGGCGCCGAAGGCGGCCTCCACCTCTTCGCCGTTGCGCACGTCGCAACGGACGGGCAGGAAGCGTTCCGCGGCCGCTTCGATCGGCGAAGCCGGCGCCTCTGAGCGGTAGGTGGTGGCCACCTCGTCGCCGTTGGCCAGGAACCACTCCACGCAGGCCGCGCCGATGCCGCGGTTCCCCCCGGTCACGAGCACGACGGCCATCAGCGCGCGTCAGGCACTCGGAGCCAGATCAACGGCTGTCCTTCTTGGACCCGCTCGCCGTCGGCCGCCATCCAGCGGATCACGTCGCCGGCGAACGGCGTGCGCACCTCGGCGGGGCCGACGCGCCCGACCAGGTCGCCGACCGCGATCGGCGATGACGCGTCGGAGGCGTCCCCCGTGCCCGGGAGCAGACCCGTCCCCGGTGCGAGCAGCGTCGACTCCGGGTTGAAGATGCCGCTGCAGGGGCTGACCACCACGCGTTCGGACATGTAGAGGTGCTCGCCCTGGTGCAGTGCCGGTTCGTCCCGCCAGGTTCCGGCCGCGCCGACCTTGTCCAGCAGGGTGTCGAGGTCCTCCGGCTTGGAGACCGACAGCGACTGGATTTCGGGCAGGCTGCGCTTGGCCAGGCCGCTCAGCACGCCGCCGGGTCCCAGTTCGACGTGGGAGGTCAGCCCCAGGCCGGCGAACGTCTCGAGCGTCTGGCGCCAGCGCACCGGGCTGCACAGCTGCGCGGAGAGGAGTCCGGGCCAGTCGGCCGGGTCGTCGTGCACGTGCGCGTCCACGTTCGCCACCACCCGCACCTCGGGCGTGAGGAAGGTCACCTCGGCCAATGCCTTGCGCAACGGGCCCCGCGCCCCCTGCATCAGGGGCGTATGGAAGGCACCCGACACCTGGATCGGCATGACGCGCTTCGCCCCGAGCGCCTTGGCCAGCTCGCCCGCCCGCTCGACCGCCTCCACCGTGCCCGCGATCACCACCTGGCCCGGCGCGTTGTAGTTGGCCACCCACACGTCACCCTCCGCCCGCATGCAGGCTGCCTCGGCGTCGTCGTCCGCGATGCCGAGGAGGGCGGCCATGGTGCCCGGGGCCTCTTCGCCGGCGCGGGCCATGGCCTCGCCGCGGGCGACGACGAGCGCAATGCCGTGCTCGAAGCCGAGTGCCCCGCTCGCCACCAGTGCCGTGTACTCACCCAGGCTGTGGCCGGCGCAGGCGGCGGGGGTGAGGCCGATGCGCTCGACGGCGTCGAGCACCACCAGGCTGAGCGCCGTGGTGGCCAGCTGTGCGTTCTCGGTCTGGGTCAGCTCCTCGATGGGCGCGTGCAGCAGCAGGTGGGCCAGGTCGCGGTCGGCCGCGGCGGAGGCCTCCTCGACGACTTCCCACGACGGATGGTCGACCCACGGCTCACCCATGCCGGCACGTTGCGACCCTTGTCCGGGAAAGGTGAAAACCAACACGTGTCCGAGGACTCCAATCGACGGCGAACGGAAACCACAGTGTGGCATGCCGGCACTGTCGGGGCCCAAGCCGGCCCGCCGTTCGCACCGCTGGTAGGAAACGAGAACCTGTGTCAGGGTCGGGGCTGGTTACCCCGCGGAAACCTGGTGCGACGACCGGTGCGATAACGGGGCTCTCGCTCCGACCCGCACGGATCCGCCCGCCGAACCCTCGGGTTTACGACGGCGTGACCGGGGCGGCGGTGGGGCTGAGCGTGGCGACGCAGCCTTGGAGCGTCCCGATGGCGGCGGTGTTGACCGGCGGAGGCGGCCCCGTGGTCGGCGTCGCCGGCACCGTCGTGGTGGTGGTCGTGGTCGATGCCGGCGCGGTGGTCGTGGTGGTGGTGGTGGTCGAAGGCGGCGCGGTGGTCGTCGTGGTAGTCGAGGAGAGGGTGGGGATGGTCGGCGCCGTCGCCGTTCTGATCACGGGCGCGGTGGTCGTGGTCGATGGCGGCGCGGTGGTCGTGGTCGTCGGAGTGCTGGAGGCCGGAGCCGTCGTCGTGGTGGTGGT
>DATNLP010000529.1:0-4244 GCA_035602795.1 Acidimicrobiales bacterium
GACCCGGGCGTGGTCTACTCGTTCGTCTCCAAGTACACCGCTTGGATCGAGTCCAACGTCGTACCGGTGATCGACGTGGCCGACGGGGTGGCGCATGGAACGGCGTCTCTCGCCTGGGGTCGCTCGGCAGTCAACGGCTAGGAACCAGATCCATCGCATTGAGAGGATGAACAACCTCGCCCAGCTCAGACTGTCTCCGACGAAATGTGCTCCGGGTTGGGTGGTGATGGCAGATGGCCCGCAACCATGGCCCGTGTCGTCGGGACTCCAGGCTTGCGCCTCGAGCCGGAGAACGGAGACACCCTGAGTGCGGTGGTCGGCGACGTGCAGGTAGGGGCCGTGACGATCGACGGCGTCTCGGACGGGAGCCTCCTGGTTCCCCCGACGGCTCTGTTCAACAAGACCGACCAGGATTGGCTGCAGCACTCGCAATTCCTGGACGGTAACGGGATGCTGCCCATCGAGATGGGCGGGTTCCTGGTGCGCAGCGGCGACCGTCTAGCCCTCGTTGACACCGGCATCGGCCCACACGCCCCTCCAGAGCGGACGGGAACGTTCATGAGGAACTTGGCTGCCCTCGGGGTTCAGCCGCGGGAGATCACCGACGTGGTGCTGACCCATCTCCATTTCGACCATCTCGGGTGGGCCACCGACGGGGAGCGCCGCCTCTTCGCCGAGGCCACCTACCGGTGCCACGAGGCGGACTGGGAGTTCTTCATGGGCTCCACTCCGTTCGACGACAGCCTGGCTGTCTCGTTGATGGGCGGCCGGACCTCGTCGGAGTTACTCCCCCCGATGGCGGACCGACTCGAGACGTGGAGTGGGGACGAGACCATCCTGCCCGGCATCGACGTGCGGAGCGCACCCGGCCATACCCCGGGCAGCACGGTCATCGTCATTTCGTCAGGGACCGAGCGCGCCATGCTCCTCGGTGACGTCGTGCACTGTCCCGCCGAGCTCTTGAGTGACGACTGGGAGATGATCGGCGACGTCGACAGGCACCTGGCGGAGCGATCGCGGGAGGCCCTGGCCAGAGAGCTCGAAGGATCGGACATCCCGGCGGCGGCGTCCCACTTCCCGGGACTGCAATTCGGTCGGCTCTTGATGCTCGAAGGCCGTCGACAGTGGACGTTTGGTTGATGTCTGATTAAGCCCGTCCGGGCAGGTAGCCGGCGAAGGATCTGAGCCTCAGAGGAGGCCAGGACCGACCAGGGCGTCGTCGTCCGCTGACAACTCGAATCGCTTTCCGACCTCTCCCGCGCTCTGGCGGTTCTCTGCGTCGAGCTTTCGCAGCACGTTCGATACGTGCACGCTGACCGTCTTTTTGCTGATGAAGAGGGCATCGGCGATCTGACGGTCTGTCCTTCCGGAGGCCAAATAGCCGAGCACCTCTACCTCTCGTGCGGTGAGACCCAGATCAGCGGCCACCTGGGACAGTCGTCGTGCTTGCGGCGTTTCGGTATCCAAGCTGACGCGAGCTCGCTGTGCGATGGCCTCGGTCTTGGCCTGGAGCGGCGCAGCACCGATTTCGACAGCGATTCGCCAGGCCCGGCGCAGGCACTTGGCGGCACGTGCCGGCGCCGAGCGCGCGGCAAGGAGGGTCTCGGCCTGACGCACGAGGCAGTAGACCGCGTGGTACCGCGCGCCGAGGACCTCCCAGCAGGCCGCTGAGGCCTCCCACATGCGGTCGTCCGAACCCGACAGACGTGAGGCTTCGGCCCGACACTGCAGGGCAAAGGCTTCAGCCTGCGGCGCAACCTGCCCGCCGCGCTGCCGGGGCGCATCCACAAGTCGCTGGGCCGTTTCCGTGAGCTGAACGGCGAGAAGTCGGGCCTTGTCGTCGTCGAAGCGACGCCGCTGCTGTTGCGCCTGTGCGAACTGGTCGGCCAGGGCCCGGATGCCGAGGGAGCAGATCTCCGGTGTAAAGGATTCGTCGTCGGTGCCGGCTGCCTGGGCAAGGGCCCGCTCCATGTCGTCATAGGCGTCGTCCGGCCGGCCTTCCTCCAAGGACAGCTCGGAGCGCAGCATGTAGAAGGAGCCCCGCATCTGCAGGTCGGAGATCTCCGCAGTGAGCTCCTCGAGTCGCTCGAGCGCAGCCAGAGTGGCGTCGAAGCGCCCCTGGGCCAGGCCCAATTTTGCTTGTTGGATAGTGAGGTTTGTCGCGTGGCAACCCCCTAGGCGGTCCCCGACCTCGTCGAGGAGCTGGGTCGCTTCGCCGAACCGACCCAGTTTTATCAAGGCTTCGATGCTGTTCAGCGCGGCGCCTTGAAGTCGGACTCCGCCTAATCGCTCTCCGTTGGCCAAGCCGTCCAGGGTGACGGCGGCGGCCTCCTCCAGACGACCGGCCCGCATGAGGACGTGGACCAGGTTGTTGTACGCCGTGTCCAGGTTGGCCGCGTTTTGGACTTCCTCGGCGATCTCCACCGCTTCCCGGTTGAAGGCGATGCCCTCGTCGAACCGACCCATCTCGACGAGACATACCCCCAAGGCGTTCAAGCAGCAACCTTCCTCAGTGCGGTCGTCGACGGCCCGGCACACTTCGATGGCGTGCTCGATCCGCTCCTGTGACTCGCGATAGCGAGACAAGAGCATCAGGCCGCTCGCCTCTTCCGTGAGGATCCGAGACAGCTCGAGGGATGGTTCGTCCGAGGGCAGGAGGCCGGCGGCCGTCTCCAGAGCGGCGATGGCGGACTGGGGGTCGACGCTCCAGGCGCTACGAGCGAGCCGGGAATATGCCATGGCTTTGCGTTCGCATTCTGCGGCTCCGTCGATCTGGTCGATTGCCTGCCGGGCAAGTTCCATGGCTCGCCGTGCCGAGTCGGCAAATTCGGCGGCATCGGCAGCCCGCTCGAACAGTGCGGCGCGATCGATCTCGACGACGGAGGACGCCACGTCGTCTCCCAGGAGGTCCCACGCCTGCAGGGCACGCTCGAGATGGAGCTGCGCCTCGGCGAATGCGAAGAGCGCCGCCTCTGCTGTCGCGGCCGCGACGCACGCCGGCAGCGCCTCGACCAACGCGCCGGCTTCCCACCAGTGCGAGGCAAGCTCGTCTACAAACGCCGCAGGGTCGCGAGAAGCCAAGTCGGAACGGGTCCCAAGGGTCGTTGCCACATGGTGGTGCAGCCTGGCCCGCTCACCCGGCAGCAGCGATCCGTACACAGCCTCTCTCACGAGGTCGTGGCGGAACCGATATCCCTTGCCGTCGTCGTCGACAACCAGCAGATTGGCAGAGAGGAGCTGGCGGACGGCCAGATCCAGATCGTCGTCGCTCAACGCGGACACTTGGGCCAGGAGGCGGTGATCAATCCTCGAACCGATGACGGCAGCCACATCCAGGACCCGCCGGCACTGCTCGCTCAGCCGCCGCATCCGGGCCATGACCACCTCGCGGAGATCAGCGGACAAGTCGTTCGTGCCGGCTGCGAGGAGCTCTTCAACGAAGAACGGGTTGCCCCCGGTGCGGCTGGACGTGGCGTCCAGCCGAGCTCGGTCCGGACGATGACCGAGAATCGCGGCCATCAATTGCTCGACCTCCAGGCCCTGTAGGCCGGAGAGTTCCATGCGCCTCACACCATCGACGCGCAGAAGCTCAGCCAGCAGAGCGTGCAGGCGATGTTGCTTCCCCAGCTCGTCGGAGCGGTAACTGCCGATCAACATGATCGGAATACCCCTGACATTGCGGCTCAGGTAGTCGACCAGGCCGAGTGTGAAGGTATCGGCCCAATGGAGGTCTTCGAATACCGCCAGCAAGGGCGCCCTGGCACTGACCTCGACGAGAGCTCGGAGCAGCACCTCATAGGTCAACGTCTTGGCCATCAGGCGGGCGCGCGCCGAATGTGGGCTGTCCGCGACGACGCGGCGCGCCTGCCAACCGCTGCGAGCGACCGTGGGCGACACAGATGACAAGCCGAGCGCCTGCATGGCGGGGTGAAGGGCTTCTGCCTCGGGCCGGCCCTCCAGCTGACGTTCGAGGTCCCGCAGAAGGCCCACCGGCGACGCGTAGGCGAGGGCCCGCCCCTCGACCGGCAGGCAAGCACCCACCGCGGTGAGATAGTCCAACCCCCTCGCCCGCGCGCAGAGCTCGGCGATAAGCCGGGTTTTGCCAATCCCTGCCTCGCCACCGATCAGGACCACGGAGGTGCCTGAGGCCTTGCCCATCGATTCCAAGGCGGCATCCAGGCGAGCGAGTTCGGCGGTTCTCCCCACCAGCTCCGAGCAGGAGACCCTGCTGGTCACGGCGAGAT
>DATNLP010000531.1:0-3911 GCA_035602795.1 Acidimicrobiales bacterium
CGCTCGGCCAGGGCGAGCCGGTCGGACAGCACGGCGGCCAGGTCCTCGCGCAGCTTGGCCGTGTCCGGCCAGGTGCCCCGGGCCACCTCGACCGTGAAGACCTCGACGGCCACCCCGTCCACCCCGCCCACGTTGGCGGCGCGCACGTCCATGCCGTTGAGAGCGAGGGCGCCGGCGACCGAGGAGAACAGCCCACGCCGGTCGGGCGCGGCGACGATGACCTGAGGTGGCTGCAGCGACACCGACGGCAGGCCGGTCTGGCGCACCTCGTCGACCAGGTCGCGATGGGCCGTCGGGAGTGGGTCCGGTCTCACCGGGGCGGCGGACTCACCCTGCAACAGCTTGTCGGCTCTCTCGACCAGGTCGGCCACGAGGCCGGCCTTCCAGGCGCCCCAGGCCGAGGGGCCGGTGGCGCGGCTGTCCGCCTCGGTCAGCGCGGCGAGCAGGTGCAAGGTGAGGCGGTTGCCGGCGGCGGCGGCCACGCGGGCGACGGTGGCGGGGTCGTCGAGGTCGCGGCGCGTCGCCGTGTCGGGCAGCAGGAGATGGTGGCGCACCAGGTCGACCAGGACCTCGACGTCGGCCGGCGGGTAGCCCATGCGGGTGGCGATGCGGCCCACGACCTCGATCCCCACCGTCGTGTGGTCGCCCGGGAAGCCCTTGCCGATGTCGTGCAGCAGCGCGCCCACCACGAGGAGGTCGGGTCGCTCCACGCGGTCGGTCAGCTCGGCGGCCAGCGCGGCGGCCTCGAGCAGATGCCGGTCGACGGTGAAGCGGTGGTAGGCGTTGCGCTGCGGCTTGTTCCTCACGGCCGCCCACTCGGGGATCAGGCGGACCAGGAGGCCGTGTTGGTCGAGCGACTCGATTTTGTCGACGGCGGGCGGTCCCAGGCCGAGCAACGCCACCAGCGCCTGGCGGGTCTCGGGCGTCCACGGGTCGGACGGCGCGGGCATGCGATCGGCCAGGCGGTGCAGCGAGCCCTTGGCGATGGGCCGATCGCGCTCGGCGGCCGTGTAGGCGAGGCGGAGGGGCAGCGACGCGTCCGTCGAGACGGGGGCCTCGGGCGTGAGCGCGATTTCGCCGTCCACCTCGACCATGTCCGGCCCCAGCTCGGTCGGCGTGTGGTCCCTGGGCGCGGTGTCGGGCGCGTGCCGGCGGAAGCGGCGCCTGGGCGGCGGCGTGGGATCCCAAAGGCGCCGGCGCCGCCACACGTCGTCGCTCACCCAGGCGATCTGGCGGCCGGCGTTGGACACCGCGCCCATGAGGTCGTCGGCGTCGGGGAAGCCGAGCGCGTCGGCCACCTGGTCCTGGTCCTGCAGCAGGAGTTTGTCGTGCTCACGCCGGGCCATGCGGTGGAGCTCGACGCGGATGGTCGTCAAGAGCGCCGTGGCGCCCTCGAGGGAGGCCAGGTCGGCGTAGTCGGGCAACTCGGGTGCGTACTCGGAGATGGCGCGCAGCACGCTCACGTCGCGCAGCCCGCCGTGGCTCTCCTTGAGGTCGGGCTCGAGGAGGAAGGCGACGTCGCCCGCGGCGGCCCGGCGCGCGGCCATCTGGGCCTCGAGGAGCGGCAGGTACTTCGTCCCGAGCTTGTCGCGCCAGGCCGTGCGGGCCCGTTCGAGCAGCGGGTCGGCAATGCGGGATTCGCCCCAGACCAGACGCGCGTCGAGGAGGCCGAGGGCGACGCGGGCGTCCTCGGCCGCCGCCGTCAGCACCTCGGCGGGTCGCCGCACCGAGTGGTCCAGGTGGACGCCCTCGTCCCACACGGGGTACCAGATGCCGTCCGCCACCGTCTTGATGTCGCGATGGCCGTTGTGGACGAGCACCACATCGAGGTCGCTGTAGGGGCACAGCGACCGCCGCCCGTAGCCGCCCACGGCCACCAGGGCGAGGTGACGCTGGGCGTCCCCGGCGGCGCGGTCGGCCAGGTCGGAGAGCCATTCGTCGGCTTCGGCCGAATAGCGACGGCAGAATTCTTCGCCCATCAGGCCTTTCTCGGCCAGCAGGCGACTGCGCCGCTCACGGAGTGACGCTTCGGCGACCATGGCGGGAACGTAGCATTGGGTTCGTGAGTAAAGAGGTAAGCAGTCGCGAGGGAAAGAGCCCGATGACCTTCACCCATGCGGTGGCCATGACGGCCGTCGGCGTGGTGGGGATCCTCGTCGCCTTCTGGATCCTCTCCAGCCTTCTGGGTGTCATCTGGTTCTTCGTCAAGATCGCGGCGATCGTCGCCCTGATCGCCGGCGTCTTCTGGGTGGTCTCCCGGATGCGCCGCTAGCGGCGACCGGCGGGAGCGAGGCACAGCCCTTCAGGGCCGTCACAAGTCTCTGACAACTGTGGGACGGCTGGGTGGCCAGCTGCATTAAGCTGTCCCAGTTCCGTGTTGGCGCACGGCGGCGTGGCCGAGTGGTTTAGGCAGGGGCCTGCAAAGCCCTTTACGGCGGTTCGATTCCGTCCGCCGCCTCAACGGATTGGCGATCAGTTTGCGTATCTGGCGGCGTTCGCCCTTGGTCCTCTTCCTGCCGTGCATCGTGATGCCAAGGTTCCTGCCTGACGCAGAGATGTGCGCAATCTGGGCGGCGCTGATCACGACGTCGAGCTCGTCCGCGATCTGCCTGACGTGCTCGGCCACGACGTGCCCATAACCAGAGCGCCGCTACGCGTGACGAATGACCACTCCCCGCTGAGATCCAAAGACCCGAATGGCCCAAGTCGCCATGAACTCGCGCCGCGTCATGTTCGGATTGCGAGCCATGACGGTGGCGCCGCGGGTGGCCGGGGGTGGATACTCCGATGCTCGGCGCGGACTCTGCGCAGAAGGGATCAGGGCCCGCTGGTTGTCCCGTCCCATGATCAGAAGCATCCCCTGCCCGCGCTCGAGTGCGAGGCTCTCGAAAATGGTGGCGCGGGCCACGCTCACTCGGCCGTCGACGCAGCAGGAGTGGTGGAAGCCGTACACGTTCGAAGCGCGATGCCCGTTGTCGACGGGCGAGCGGTGCATCTCGAGATTCGAAGTGCCGCCACCAATGGCGACGAATCGAGTTGACCACGCATCGTCATCCATCCCACTCCCGGCAGCCGCGCGCGCCAGCCCAGTGATCCCCACGAGGTCCCGTGGCTCCAAAACCGCCAATCGGGAAGTTGGTCCAAATGTCACCTTCGTGTAACCTTTAGAATACCTTTCCCATAGGAATACAAGGTGATCCGATTACTTGCAGTGGCAAATACGGAGGATTGGAATCAGCTGGCCGACCTCGGCACCGCCTTGGTGCTCTCGGCGGCGATCGGCGTCGAGCGGGAGATCCGCCAAAAGAGCGCCGGGTTGCGCACCCACACGTTGGTAGGTGTGGGTGCAGCCCTGTTCATGCTCATCAGTAAGTACGGGTTCTCCGACGTATTGAAGCCCGGTCAAGTGGTTCTTGACCCGTCGCGAATGGCTGCTCAGATCGTGACGGGGATCGGATTCTTGGGGGCCGGACTGATCTTTGTCCGCAGCGACGCCGTCCGAGGTCTCACGACTGCCGCCGCCGTCTGGGTCACCGCGGCAATCGGAGCCGCCGCCGGAGCGGCTCTGCCGCTGTTGGCAGGGTTCACGACCGTGATGTATTTCCTCGTCGTCTTGGCCTTCCCACCCCTTGTCCGTCGCCTTCCCCGGTCGGCCAGTGCAATTTCGATAATCCGCGTTCGCTATCTCGATGGACAGGGGGTTCTTCGAGAGGTCCTACGGAGCGCCACGGGGCGTGGATTCTCGGTGGCCGAGGTGGCAGTCGCGTCAGCCCCGGGTGGAAGTGACGGTGTTCGGATTTACGCTGAACGGAGCGTCCCCCAGCTGGCGTCGGACAGGTCCCTGGTTGAGGTCACCCTCCACGTGCACGGAAAAGGTTCAGTCAACGAACTCGCGGCCGCACTCTCCGAGG
>DATNLP010000555.1:0-3701 GCA_035602795.1 Acidimicrobiales bacterium
CGGGGCCCGGCCGAGTAGGTGCCGATCACGCCCTGGGGGTGCCCGGGTTGGGTCGTGTCGAGCGTCACCTCAATGAGGTCGTCGGTGGCCACCGTGTTGCCCGAGATGCCGTTGGCTCGCCAGAAAGGCTCCTCGTAGACGGCCACCGTCTTGAGTTCCGTGCCGGCGGGCATCTGATGGAGCAGCAGCGCGTGGTCCGCCGGGAGCGCGGGTTGGAAGCGGATGCCGGCGGCGAGGGCGCGGGGCAGCGCCAGCACGGCGCGGCGTGCCGTCACCGTGGGCCCGTCGGACACGACGTCGACGCGGTCCGCCCGCTGGGTCACGGCCGTGACGGGGGCTTTCAGCACGACGGCGTCCCCGAGTTGGGCGGCCATGGCGTCGGGGATCTGCCCGACGCCCCCTTCGAATTGGGAGTCCTGGTAGCCACCCGCGATGTTCATGAGCGACTCCACTCCGCCGGCCGAGCGGACGAGGAACAACCAGCACAACAGGGAGACCTCGGACAGGTCGCAGGCGAAACAGGCCCGGACCGTCGCCTCGACCAAGTCGCGGGCAAGTTGGGTGGGCACGTGCGCCGGCGAGAGCCAGGCCCGGACGGACTGCGCGTCCCACTTGGCGGCGGCGCGCGCTTCCCAAGGCGCCTCGAGCGGGACCTTCTTGGCCATGGCACCCAAACGAGTGATGGCCTGGCCGGCGCTGAGCAGCGCCACGGGGTTGATGCGCGGGATATCACCCCGGTACCGGCGTACCTTGCCGCCGGTGGCCAGCACGTTGTCGCCGTCGACGAATGTCGAGAAGGTGCTCACACCCATCTCCTTCGTCAGCTCCTGGAGGCGGTCGTGGTTGGGCCCGATGAAGCAGCCGCCCATGTCCACCGGGATGCCGTCCTTCGACGACTGCGTCCACACGCGGCCACCCACCCGGTCGCGTGCCTCGAGCACGGCGACGGTCTGGCCCGCCTGCGTCAGACGTCGGGCCGCCGTCAGGCCCGCCAGCCCGGCGCCGACGATGCAGACGTCGACCTCTCTCGGTTCCGCTGTCGCCGTCATGGCTCCCACCCTTCCGTCCTGCATCGTCCACTCCGGGACCAGGTGGACGTGACGGTAGTGCGCCCGCGCCGATTGAGGCGGTGGGGCGGAGGTGGGAGGATGGCGCCGACCGAAGTCCGGCCGGGGCGGGGGAGTCCCTCCCCCGCGAGCACAGCTCAGGAGCGCCATGTCCGAATTCGTGATGACCATCGCGGGGGAAGCCGCACCGACGGAGGCGACGTTCGGCGTCGTCAACCCCGCCACGGGCGAGGTCTTCGCACAGGCCCCCGAGTGCACCCGGGCCCAGCTCGACGCCGCGTTCGACGCTGCGGCCAAGGCGGCCCGGGATTGGAAGGCCGACGAGGGGGCTCGGCGGGCCGCCCTGCTCAAGGCGGCCGATGTGCTGCTGGCGCAGGCCGCCACGGAGCTGGCGCCGATCCTCACGGCCGAGCAGGGCAAGCCGTTGGGCGACGCCGCCATCGAGGGGTTCGCCTCGGCCATATGGTGCCAGTACTTCGCCAACCTCGAGATGGTGCCTCAGGTCATTCAGGATGACGATTCCGCCTACGTCGAGCTGGCCCGACGGCCGCTGGGCGTCGTGGCGGCCATCACGCCGTGGAACTTCCCGCTGACCCTCGCCTTCTGGAAGATCGCTCCCGCGTTGCTGGCCGGGAACACCCTCGTGCTGAAGCCGTCCCCCTTCACGCCGCTGACCACGCTGAAGGTGGGCGAGCTCCTGCGTGACGTGTTCCCGCCCGGCGTGGTCAACATCGTGAGCGGCGGCGACGAGCTCGGCGCCTGGATGACCTCGCACCCGGTGCCGCGCAAGGTCAGCTTCACCGGATCCGTGGAGACCGGAAAGAAGGTGGCCCTCTCGGCCGCGCCCGACCTGAAGCGCGTCACGCTGGAGCTCGGTGGCAACGACCCCGCCATCGTGCTCGAGGACGCCGATCCGGCCGCGGTGGCCTCGGCCATCTTCGCCGGGGCCTTCACCAACAACGGCCAGGTGTGCTCGGCCATCAAGAGGGTGTACGTGCCCGAAGCGCTCTACGACGACGTGGTCGAGGGGTTGGCGGCGCACGCCCGTTCCATCAAGGTGGGCGAGGGCACCGAGGAGGGGGTCAAGCTCGGCCCGATCAACAACGCGCCGCAGTACGAGCGGGTCAAGGAGCTGGTGGCCGACGCGCTCTCGTCCGGGGCTACGGCGGTGACCGGCGGCAAGGCCATGGACCGCGCCGGCTACTTCTTCGAGCCGACCATCCTGACCGGGCTGTCCGACGGGACCCGGATCGTCGACGAGGAGCAGTTCGGACCGGCCCTCCCGGTGATCCCGTACCGCCATCTGGGCGACGCCATCGAACGGGCCAACGCCACGCACTTCGGCCTGTCGGGGTCGGTGTGGGGCGCCGACGCCGACCGGGCCGCCGAGGTCGCCGCCCAGCTCGAGTGCGGGACGGCGTGGGTCAATACGCACCTGGCGCTCGCCCCGCAGCAGCCGTTCGGGGGCTTCAAGTGGAGCGGTATCGGCGTGGAGAACGGTCCGTGGGGCCTGGCCGAGTTCTCGGAGTTCCAGGTGGTCCACCGCTCCAAGGCGGAGAACGGGCTCAACGCCACCACGTCGTCGCTGCTCAGTTGAGCTGATCGCCGGACGCGAGGTGCGCCCGGCGCGGGCGTGACGCGTCAGACGTCACCCGCCCGGCACCGGGGATGGGGTTTCCGGTGCCGGGGGGCGACGATGCCTCAGGCAGCCAGTGGCTGCGGTGGGGGATCAGGTGGTGGTCGGCGTGCTCCCGGCGGCGCTCGGGGAGTTGGGCGAGCCCTGCACGTGGTTCTTCACGATGGCGCGGATCTGCTGCACGTCCTGGCGGCCCTTGGAGACGGCCGCGTCGGCCTGGGCATCTGACTGCTTCGAAGGCGCCAGGAGGTTGTTGTTGGCGTTCCACTGCTGGGGCGTGTAGGCGAGCACGGTGGCGGCCAGCCCATTGGTGGCACTGCTCGCCGCGCTGATTTGCCCGTTGAGATCGTCGATGAGTGGCTCCAGCACGCCCTGGTTGCCCGGGTTGACGTACTGCTGGGCCTTGGTCGAGGCGGCCTGCAGGTTCGGGACGGCCGTGGTGGTGACGCGGAAGGCGTCGCCGGCGATGTGGGCGCCCGGCAGGACCAGCCTGTAGACGCGGAAGTTGGTGAAGATGGTGCGGAAGTCGGCCGCCGCCTGCTGCGCCGACGTCTCGCCCTGAATGGTGGCGTCCAGCTGCTGCAGCGGGGTGATGTCGGTGCCCAGGTAGGCCTCCAGCGTGCCCTGGCCCGAGCCGAGGCCTTTGGCCGCCTTGACCTTTTCGATGGCCGAGTTGAGCGAATTGACCCGGTCGGTGATGTCGGTGTTGGCCTTGGACTTGATCCCGGCCAGCGTGCTCGGCACGTCGCTGTTCCCGCTGTTCCCGCTGCTCCCGGTGGTGCCGGAGCTCCCGGGGGTGCTGGCACCCGCCACGCCGGCCGCGCCCAATGTGGCGGCGGACGCCAGGGCGAGGGCCCCGAGGCGGGTGAGGTGTGTGCGGCCGTTACGCATGTGAACTCCTCTCGTCGTCGGGTCTTTTCTTGGGAGACCCTGAGAGGAGATGGTGAACGGGCTGGGTGAGGGGCCTGTTCGGCAATCGTGAGGGTTCTGTAAGGGAT
>DATNLP010000560.1:0-11508 GCA_035602795.1 Acidimicrobiales bacterium
AGGGGCCCGAAACGGGTGAACACGGTCGGGGTTCCGAAGCGGGCAGCCTCGTAGGGGACGAAGCCGAAGCCCTCGGCGGCCGACGGGTAGAGCACCAGGTCAGCGTGGCGAATGAGCCAATTGCGCTCGGCTGAAGGCAGGTCGGGCAAGACGTACACGTCGGAATCGAGTGGCGGGCTGGCGTGCAGCCTGACCTTGGCCTCGCTCAGACGCGACGACCCGTATGGCACGGTGGGGCCGGCCATCACCAGGGCATGGGCGTGTCCTCTCTGTCGAAGCTGGGCCACAACGGCGAGGGCGAGATCACGGTTCTTGTGCGCGTAGTCGGCGCCGAGGCAGAGGACGAACTGGCCCTCCACGAAGCCTCGAGCCAGCAGCTCGCGAGGGATCTCTCCTACTTCATCGCCGGTGAGGTGCTCGGTCCCAAACGGAATGGTATGGAGCCGTTGCGGATCGATCGACAGACGTTCCATCTCCACTTGCGCCTTTACGTCCTCGGATATCACGACCACTGCATCCGCAAGCTCGGCGCCGGAGCGCAGGGCGTCTCTGTAGACGAGCCACTCCTTCGTGCTCTCGTGGTACGCGCCATTGCGGTAGCCGATCAGGTCGAGAATCGTGACGACCACGCGGTCGGCGACCGTTCGCCAGCGTTCGACCGAGAACCATTGGTCTGGCTGCACCAGCCGATGGGCGACGTCGCACCGGCCGAGCCCTTCGAGCGTGTCCATGTTGACGACCCGCGGCAGGACCTTGGGGAGCGAGAGGATCTCGCGCGCGTACGCCGGAATGTCCGTCCTGAGCGCGATCACTATCTCCCGCACGTCCGGCCGGCGACTCAGGGCTTCGATCGTGGCCAGTATCGAGACCTGAGTGCCCATTTCGTGCGGACCGAGATACGAGGCGTCCACCGAGATGCGCATGCCCAACACTTTGGTGCGCGCCAAGCCGTGGGAGAGCGCGAGCGGCGACGTGGCTGATTTCGCCTCGTGGTCGACAAAACCCACCTCGTTCGGGTAGGCGGCATGGATCCACTGCCGGTCTTCGGGATGCAGATCGTCATCGGTCCCGATGTTGGGTGGTGCGTCGCCAGCCGCTCGGTGGCGGGCGTAGAACGTCGAGTCGTCGAGGAGATGGATGAATCCCTTCGATCTCGCCCGAGCCGCGAAGTCGGCCACGGCGCCAGTGAGCTCGGACCGCGGCGGGGAGACGAGCCCGCCGACGGCCCCCAATGCCGAGGGGGCGAGCAGGACGGCAGCACCCACCGCCGTCGGGATCGGGGTCGGTGGCCCGTATGGCCCCACCTCTCGGAGGTGGCGGGTCACCGAGTCCACGTCGTATCCCTCCGGAGGGCGGCCGTTGGGCTCGTTCCTGACCGGGAAGCTGAGAAATCCTGCGTCGTTGGAGAAGAAGGACACCGTCGCCACCCGGAGGTCGTCACCGATCAATCGCAACGCCGGACCGAGGAAGTTCTCCGGCAGGGTGATTGCGTCACCGAGAGCCAGTACGGGAAGCCGGTAGAGCTCCCAGACCTGGTTGATCAGGTCCGCGCTGTTCGTGGCCTCGAGGCATTCGCAACCAACCCCACGGAAGGCGATGGTGCAGTCCCTCGACGGCCCACCCGCCACGACGGGGATCGGTTGGGACCTCAGGGACCACACCGCCGTCATCAGGTGATCCGCATTTGCCGGTGGGACGAACAGGGCGGCCACGACGGGCACGGCTACGTCGGTGTCGCCGTCGAGCAGCTGGGCCACGACGGCGAACGATACTCGTCCTCAGAGGAGCCACCGTTGATGGGAAGTTGTGGCCGTCGGCATCGGCCACCGCCCGACCCTCGTCGGCTCTGGCATCGGAACCGTCACAGCTCGCAGCCTCTCAGTGGCTATCCGTGCCGTGCTCGGGCCCCGAGAGCCCGAGCATCTCGGTGACGCCGTGGTCGCGACCCGCCGTGTAGCCGCCATCCACCGCGAGCGCGTGGCCGGTGACGAAGGAGGCATCGTCGGACAGCAGGAAGGCGGCGACCGCCGCGATCTCCTCCGGCCGGCCCATGCGCCGGCCCAGCTTGTGCTCGCGCAAAATGTCGGCGCGTGCCGCCTCCATACCGGGGCCGAAGATCGACTCCGTCATCGGCGTCTCAATGAAGCCGGGGCAGATGGCGTTGACCCGGATGCCGCGGCCGGCGTAGTCGATGGCCATGTTCTTGGTCAGGAGGACGACGCCCCCCTTGGACGCGCTGTAGGCGCTCCCGCCGGCCGTGCCCTCCAACCCCTCGATGCTGGCGATCGTCACCACGGAGCCCCGCTGGCCGTCGGATCGGGCGGGCTGGGACAGCAGCTGTGTCAGGACGTGCTTGGCCGTCAGGTAGGTCCCGGTCAGGTTGACGCCGACGACGCGGTCCCACTCGCCGGCCGGCACCAGGTGGACCGGGCCCCCGCCGGCCACCCCGGCCGCGTTGACCAGGCCGTCGATCGACCCGCCGAAGGCCACGGCGGCCCCCACCAGATCTTCGACCGAGCCCTCGTCGGTCACGTCGACCCGGCTGAACGCCCACCGTGCCCCGGCGTCGGCACCTCCGAAGTCGCCCGAGGGCTCCGCGATGTCGGCCCCCATGACCCGGGCCCCCTCTTCGAGCAGCCGGGCCGCCGTGGCCCGCCCGATGCCCGAGGCGGCGCCCGTCACCACGTACGTCCGGCCCTTCAGTCCACGCATTGCACCTCCACGTTCGCGTTGGTTGCGCCCGGGTGAGCCGGGCTGATAGGAGCAGGGTCCAGTTCTAGCCCGGGTCGACCCCGGGGCCGCCGTCTCCCGGGGGAGCCCACGTCATGAAATTCGCGCTGTTCTACGAAATCCCGGTCCCGCGACCCTGGGAGCCCGAGAGCGAGCTGGTGGCCTACCGCAACACGCTCGAGCAGGCCATCGCCGGCGACCGCTTCGGGTGGCACGCCTTCTGGACGGTCGAGCACCACTTCCTGCAGGAGTACTCGCACTGCTCCAACCCCGAGGTGCTCTACGGCGCCATCGCGGCACGCACCGAGCGCATTCGCCTCGGCTACGGCGTGCGCCTCATGCCTAAGCCGTACAACCACCCGGTGCGGACGGCCGAGTCGGTGGCAGTCCTCGACCTGCTCTCGGGCGGCCGGGTCGACCTGGGGACGGGGCGCTCGGCCACCCGGGCCGAGCTGGAGGGCTTCGGCGTCGACCCGGGCGAGAGCCGTCGCATGTGGCAGGAGGCGATCGAGCACGTCGTGGGCTGTTGGACCAACGAGGAGTACGAGTTCGCCGGCGAGTTCTGGCAGATGCCGAAGCGCCGGGTGCAGCCCAAGCCGTGGCAGAAGCCGCACCCGCCCCTGTGGGGCGCCACCACCAGCGACGAGGGGCACGCTCAGGTGGGCGACCTCGGCCTCGGCCTGTGCTCGTTCGCCGTCGGCCTGCCCCCGGCGGAGGTCAAACGCAAGATCGACGTCTACCGCGAGGCGGTGGAGCGCTGCACCAAACCCATCGGCGCCTTCGTGCACAACCAGGCCGCCACCTTCACCATGGCCATCTGCGCCCCGGACCGGGAGAAGGCGATGGCCGAGGCCCGCGAGTCCTTCGAGTGGTACCCGAAGACCGGCGCTCGCCAAATCGCCACCCTCACGGACTGGATGGCCGAGCGCAACGAGTCGCTCGGCACGTACGCCTACGCGGCCGACATGAAGAAGACGGACGACGAGGGCCTGCTCGACCTGATCAGCCTGGAGTACCTGATGGACGCCAACGCTTGCGTACTGGGGACGCCCGAGGAGTGTCTCGAGGCCTGCCGCCAGTACGAGGCGGCCGGGGTCGACCTCCTCCTGTGCCTGGTCAACCCCTACAAGATCCCGCACGAGACGGTCATGCAGACCATCGAGCTCATGGGTACCGAGGTCATCCCGGCCTTTGATTAGGCCTGACGTCAGCGCGACCCCCGTCATCGGGCAGGCTGAGGGGATGCTCCGGAGCGCGGGAACCCGTCGGGCCGTGCCGGCCGTGCTGGTGCCGGTGGCCGTTGCGGTGCTCGTAGCCGTGCTCGCATCGGGCGGCGTGGCGGCGGCCAAGTCCACCAAGTCCCCCAAGACGCCGCCCACGCAGAAGCTGGTGCAGGTCGGCCACGGCACCTTCTGGGAGTGTCACGACAAGACCACGCAGATCCTGGTGGGGGTCAACACGCTGACGTTGCACCCCGGGTCGACCCTGAATATCGACTTCGTCGTGCGCAACGAGGCGGCGGCCGCGTGCAACTACGTCGCCCCCTATTCCGGCCAGGCCCCCGGACCGACCTCGACCGCGCTCCAGGCCGGGCCGTGCGGCTCCATCGGTTACGAGATCGTGGGCGCCCACCACAAGAACGTCTGGCCCGGCCCGCAGGCCTTCAACTGCCCGGCCCTGGGCTTCGCCCAGCTGCAACCCTCCGCCACCGTGTCCGGTTCCGGCAGCTGGAACCAGGACAAGCCGGGCAGCTCCAGCCGGGTCCCGGCCGGCAGCTACACCCTGGTCGTCGACGGGCACTTCGACTTCCCGCTGCACGTCGACTCCCGCTGAAGGGCCAGAGCGGGGCACGTACCGGCCCGGCCCAGGCCATCGCAGGCGGTTCAGGGCACCAGCGCGATCTTCCCCACCGTGCGCCGGCCCAGCAGGTCCTCCAGCGCCCGGGCCACCTCGTCGAGCGGGTACTCGGTGGGGTGCACCGGGTCGACAGACCCGGCCTCCACCAGCGCCAGCAGGTCGTCCAGCAGCGCGCGCTGCTCGGTCGCGTGCTGCATGGCCCAGATGCCCCAGTCGATCCCGATCACCGCCCGGTTGCGCAGCAGCACCTGGTTGAGCGGCACGCTCGGGATGGCTCCCGAGGCGAAGCCGATGACCAGGTAACGACCCCGGTCGCCCAGCGCCCGCAGGGAGGGCTCCGCCAGCTCGCCGCCGATCGGGTCGACCACCACGTCGACCCCGGTGCCGCCCGCCCAGGCCCGCGCCGCGTCCTTCACCGCTTCCGTCGCGGGGTCGAGCACCGCCTCCGCCCCCGCCGCCTGCGCCGCGTCCCGCTTCTCGGGCGACGAGGCCACGCCGAGCACCCGGCAGCCGAGCGCCCGGGCGACGCCGATCGCGGCCAGGCCGACGCCGCCCCCGGCGCCGAGCACCAGCACGGCCTCGCCCGGCCGGGCGCCGGCCCGATCGCGCAGCGCGAAGAGCGACGTGCTGTAGCTCTGCGTGAAGGTGGCCGCCCTCGGCGCGTCGAGGGCGTCGGGCAATGCCACCACCGACCCCGCCCCCACGGCCACCTTGGTGGCGAAGGCCCCCAGCCCGGCCGAGACCAGCACCCGCTCGCCCACCTCGAGCCCGCCCACGTCGTCGCCCACCGCGGCCACGCGGCCCGCCGCCTCCGTCCCCGGGACGAAGGGCAGCGGAGGCTTGATCTGGTACTGGCCACCCACGAAGAGGGCGTCGACGAAGTTCACGCCGGCCGCCTCGACGTTCACCACGACGCCGCCGGGCGCGGGCTCAGGGTCGGGTCGTTCCTCCACCCTCAGCAGCGAGGGCGGCCCCAGCTCGTGGCAGACGACGGCACGCACGGGCCGTCACGCTACTTTCGCCCGGTGGACGCCATCCGGACTGCCCGCCCTGACGAGCTCGCACTCCTGCCCCCGCTGGAGGCGGCGGCCGACACCATCTTCAGTCGCCTGGCCATCGGCCCGCTTCCGGACCCCGGCTCCGAGGAGGACCTGGCGGCAGCCCTGGTGGTCCTGGTGGCCGGCGACCCGCCGCAGGGCTTCGCCAGCATCCGCGCCCTGGTCGGCGGCGCCCACCTCGAGCAGCTCTCGGTCCACCCCGACCACGGACGTCGGGGCATCGGCCGCGCCCTGGTGCGCGCCGCCGTCGAGTGGGCGGCCGTCCATGGCTACGACGAGCTCACCCTGGCCACGTACCGCGACGTGCCCTGGAACGCGCCCTTCTATGCGTCCGAGGGCTTCGTCCAAACAGGCCCGGTCGACGACTGGTACGCCGCCCGCGGCCTGCCGCCTGAGGAGCCCGTCATGAGCCGTTTCGGCGCCCGCGTCCTGATGGCGCGCCCGCTGCCGTGAGCTCGGCGTAGCGGAAGCACCCCACCAGGTGGTCGTTGACCAGGCCGGCGGCTTGCAGGTGCGCATAGCAGACGGTCGGGCCCACGAAGCCGAAGCCGCGCCGGCGTAGATCCTTGCTCAGCGCCTCCGACTCGGCTGACGTCGCCGGAAGCTGCGCTTGACGCCGCCACTTGTTGACCACGGGTCGCCCGCCCACGAACCCCCACAGGTAGGCGTCGAAGGACCCGAACTCCGCCTGCACCTCGAGGAACAGCCGGGCGTTGCGTACGGTCGACTCAACTTTGGCCCGGTTGCGGATGATGCCCGGGTCGAGCAGCAGTTTCTCCACCTTGGCCGGCGTGAAGCGGGCCACCTTGGCCGCGTCGAATGCGGCGAAGGCCTTTCGGTAGCCGGCGCGGCGCTTCAGGATCGTCGACCAGCTCAACCCGGCCTGCGCGCCCTCGAGCACGAGGAACTCGAAGTGCGTTTTGTCCGCGTGCTGCGGGACGCCCCATTCGGTGTCGTGGTAGGCCACCATCTCCGGGTCGGTCCCCGCCCAGTCGCAGCGCCGCACGGCGCGCTCGTCGCTCATTGCTCCACCGTAGGACGGAGTTGCGACGCGCCGATGCGGTACAGCACGTGGCGCCGCAGCGGGCTGCCCTCGGGCAGCGACGGGTGGTCGAAGTCGCCGTCGGGCACCCGCACCATACCGATGCGCACCATGACGGCCTGCGAGCGCGTGTTGAGCGTGGTGGTGAAGGCGACGATCTCCTCCAGCCCGCCCCGGTCGAAGCCGAAGCGCAGCGACGCCGCTGCCGCCTCGCTGGCGTAGCCATGGCCCCACCAGTCCGGGTGCAGGCGCCAGCCCACCTCGACGGCTGGCGCGCACGGCAGCGCCGGGTTGACCCGGTGCAGGCCGACCATGCCCACAAACGGCGCCCCGCCGGCCACCTCGACTGCCCACAGCCCCCAGCCCTCGCGGGCCATCTCGCCGGTGTAGCGCTCGACCATGTCGTCGCTCTCGGCCCGAGTCGGCGACGACCCCAGCGACTCCACCACCGACGGGTGGGTGTTCAGCTCGAAGAAGGGCTCGAGATCCACGTCGGTGAACGGTCGCAGCACCAGGCGTGGTGTCGTGACGACAACCCCGGGCACTCCGGGCACTCCGGGCCCTCCCGGCACGTCCGGGCCTACGCCCCCAGCGCCTTCACCGCCGTCTCGGCCGCCCAGCGGTAGTCCGCCTTGCCCGAGGGCGAGCGCTGCACCTGCTCCACGAACACGACCTGCTTGGGCAGCTTGTAGCGGGCGATGTGCTCCGACGCATGCGAGATGATGGACGCCTCGTCACCCCCGTCACCCCCGTCGCCCCCGGCGCCCCCGGCGCCCTCGGCCAGCTGTACCACGGCCACCACCTCGGAGCCCCAGCGCTCGGAAGGCCGCCCCGTCACCACCACGTCGGCCACCAACGGATGCCCGGCGATGGCCCGCTCCACCTCCTCGACGAAGATCTTCTCGCCGCCCGAGTTCACGGTGACCGAGTCGCGCCCCAGCAGCTCGACCACGCCCGACGCCAACCAGCGGGCCCGGTCCCCGGGGATGGAATAGCGCACCCCCTCGATCACAGGGAAGGTGCGCGCCGTCTTGGCCTCGTCCCCGAGATACCCCAGGGGCACATTCCCGGTCTGCGCCAGCCACCCCATGCCCTCGTGTCCAGGCCCCAGCACATGAGAAAGGGTCTCGTCGACCACCACGGTCCCCGGCCCCGGGATGAACGACCCGACCTCCACCGCGTCGACCGAGGTCACGTGCATCTGCGCGCCTGTTTCTGAGGAACCGGCCGAGTCCGAAATCACCAAGTTCGGCAGCCGCTCCAACGCCATGGCCCGCACGGCCGGCGTGAGCGGCGCGCCGCCGTTGCCGACGGCGAAGAACGACGAGAGGTCGTAGGACTTCTTGTCCAGCTGGAGCAGCAACGGCCGCAAGATCGCGTCCCCGACGATGGTCATGGTGTTGACCCGCTCGCGCTCGACGGTCGACCACACGTCGTCGGGGTCGACGCGCCGGGGGTCGTCCGGGAACACCAGCGTGGCGCCCTGGGCCATGAGCATGAAGCAGGCCCACTGCGCCGCGCCGTGCATGAGCGGCGGCAGCACCAGCAGCTTGAGCGGGAAGCTCTCGGCCAGCCGCTCGGTCAGGCCCTCGTAGCTGGTGACGATCTCCCACGTGCCCACCTTCCGCCCGCCCATGGCGGCCATGAAGATGTCGTGCTGCCTCCACAGCACGCCCTTGGGCATGCCCGTGGTGCCCCCCGTGTAGAGGATGTAGAGGTCGTCGGGGGACGGGTCGACCGGCGCGCCGGCGGGCGAGGATTTGGCCAGGGCCTCCTCGTACCACTCCGCATCGGGCAGGAGGGGATGCCCCGAGTCGTCCTCGACCTGGAGCAGCACGTCGGGGGGCGAGTCGAGCGTGGGCAGCACCTCGGCCAGCGTCGGGGCGAGCGACGAGTGCAGGATCATGGCGCGCGGACGGGCGTCGTTGAGCAGATAACGGAGCTCCTCGCCGACGTAGCGGTAGTTCACGTTGAACGGGGCGACGCGGGCGCCGTAGGACCCGAGCATGCCCTCCAGGTATTCGTTGCCGTTGTAGAGGGCCAGCGCCACGTGGTCCTGGCCGGACTCCCAGCCCCGCAGGTCCGGGCGCTCGGTGTGGACGGTGAGGCCGCGCCCGTGCAGGTAGGACGCCAGGCGCTTGGCCCGCTCGGCCACCTGCCCGTAGGTCAGGCGGCGGTCGCGCCAGACGATGCATGCATGGTCGGCCAGAGGCTCCACCAACGTGTCGAAGGCCTTGGCCAGGTTGAACTGGACGGTGCTGGCGGACGGGGTCATCGACGGGGATGCGCCGACGGCGGAGGCGGTGTCGGCGGCGGTGTCGGCAGCGGGGTCGGGGTCGGGGTCGGCGACGGATGCGGCGGCGGGCACGGTCCCGCACCGTACCAACTGCCGGTTGGGGTGCGACGCCCCACTTGGGCCAAGATCACCCCCGTGGACCTGCGCAACCCAGCCACCGGATCGGTCATCCGGAACATCGAGGGCCTGAGTGCCGAGGAGACCGACGCCGCCATCGCGCGGGCCGCCAGCGCCTTCGCCACGTGGCGGGCCGTCGCCCCGGGGGACCGGGCCCGCCTGTTGCGCCGCTTCGCCGCCGCCGTCGACGCCCATCTCGAGGAGCTGGCCGGGCTCGAGGTGGCCAACGCCGGCCACGTCATCGGCAACGCCCGCTGGGAGGCCGGCAACGTGCGCGACGTGCTCGAGTACTACGCCGCGGCGCCCGAGCGCCAGAGCGGGCGCCAGATCCCGGTGCCGGGCGGCATCGACGTCACCTTCTACGAGCCGCTCGGGGTGGTGGGCGTGATCGTGCCGTGGAACTTCCCGATGGCCATCGCCGGCTGGGGCTTCGCGCCGGCGCTGGCCGCCGGCAACACCGTCGTGCTCAAGCCGGCCGAGCTGACGCCGCTCAGCGCGCTGCGCATCGGCGAGCTGGCCCTCGAGGCCGGGCTGCCCGAGGGCGTGCTGCAGATCCTGCCCGGCAAGGGCAGCGTCATCGGCGAGCGCTTCGTCGCCCATCCCGACGTGCGCAAGGTGTGCTTCACCGGCTCGACCGAGGTGGGGCGCTCGGTCATGGCGGGCTGCGCCCAGCAGATCAAGCGGGTCACCCTCGAGCTGGGGGGCAAGAGCGCCAACATCGTCTTCGCCGACGCCGACCTGGAGCAGGCGGCGGCGCGGGCGCCCTCCGGCGTGTTCGACAACGCCGGGCAGGACTGCTGCGCCCGCTCGCGCATCTTGGTCGAGCGCTCGGTCTACGACCGCTTCCTGGCCCTGCTCGAGCCGGCCGTGCAGGGCGTGGTCGTGGGCGACCCCACGCAGGAGTCGACCGAGATGGGCCCCCTCATTTCGGAAGGCCACCTGGCCACGGTGGCGTCGTTCGTGCCCGAGGATGCGCCGGTGGCCGTGCGCGGCGCGTGCCCCGACGGCCCGGGCAACTGGTTCGCGCCGACCGTGCTGGCGCCCGTGGCGCCCAGCGACCGAGCGGCGGTCGAGGAGATCTTCGGCCCGGTGGTCGTCGTCATCCCCTTCGAGGACGAGGCGGACGCCGTGCGGCTGGCCAACGACACGTCCTACGGCCTGTCGGGCTCGCTGTGGACGCGCGACGTCGGGCGCGCGCTGCGCGTGGCGCGCGCCGTGGAGACCGGCACCCTGTCGGTCAACTCGCACTCGTCGGTGCGCTACTGGACGCCGTTCGGCGGCGTGAAGCAGTCCGGCATCGGGCGCGAGCTCGGGCCCGACGCGCTGGAGGCGTTCAGCGACGTGAAGAACGTGTTCATCAGCTCGGAATAGGAGACGCGGAGACCCATGAGCGACACCACCTTCTACGCCCGCCGCCTGGTCGATCGCGTCGCCGTGGTCACCGGGGGCGCCAGCGGCATCGGCCGCGCCATGTGCGAGCGCTTCGCCGCCGAGGGCGCCCGGGTGGCCGTGGTCGACCTGGACGAGGACGCCGGAGGCGCCGTGGCGGCCGCGGTCGGCGGCCTGTTCGTCAAGGCCGACGTGACGTCCGCCGACCAGGTGGAGGAGCTGTACGGGGCGGTGGCCGCCGAGTTCGGCGGCCTCGACATCTGCTGCAACAACGCGGGGATCAGCCCGCCCGACGACGACTCCATCCTCGAGACCGGCCTCGACGCGTGGGAGCGCGTGCAGCGGGTGAACCTGACCTCCGTGTACCACTGCTGCAAGCACGCGCTGCCGCACCTGCTGGCGCGCGGCAAGGGGTCGATCGTCAACACGGCGTCGTTCGTCGCCGTCATGGGCGCCGCCACCAGCCAAATCAGCTACACGGCGTCCAAGGGCGGCGTGCTGGCCATGTCGCGCGAGCTCGGCGTGCAGTTCGCCCGCCAGGGCGTGCGCGTCAACGCACTGTGCCCGGGGCCGGTCAACACGACACTGTTGCAGGAGCTCTTCGCCAAGGACCCCAAGCGCGCGGCGCGGCGCCTGGTGCACATCCCGATGGGCCGCTTCGGTGAGGCGTCGGAGATCGCGGCGGCGGCGGCCTTCCTGGCCAGTGACGACTCGTCGTTCATCACGGCGTCGACCTTCCTGGTCGACGGCGGCATCTCGGGGGCCTACGTCACGCCGCTGTGACCCGGGCCGCCTCAGCCCCCCAGGCTGGCCCGCAGCTCGTCCAGGGCGTGCCGGAGCTCGGCCACCTCGACGCGTAGGTCGGCCACCTCCGATCGCAGCTCGTCCACCCGGTCGGGGCCCGGCGGGCGGTGGTCTGCCGGCGGGGCGACCGCGACACCGGGACCGGCGAACGTGGCGACGTCCGTCCGGTCGTCCGTCACGGGAACGGGAACGGACCCGCGCTCGGCGGTGCCGGC
>DATNLP010000572.1:0-8592 GCA_035602795.1 Acidimicrobiales bacterium
GGCGAGCCGACCGAGCGGCGCCGCCGTGGGTGTGGTCGCCCCGAGCAGCGCGTCGCGCTCGATCCATGGTCCATGGTCGCATGCACCGCCGTTGCCACCGGGGATGGTGCGGCGACGATGGCCACGGCTCCGCGTCCGGAAAGCGGCCGTCTGCCAAGCTCTGTCGCGGTGCCGAACGACCCCGAGGACGAGAGCCTGCCCGGTATCGACCGCCTGTTGGCCCTGACCGACGGCGTCGTCGCCATTGCGCTGACGCTGCTCGTCCTCCAACTCCAGGTACCGGCACTCGTGGACAACCAGGACTCGGCGCGCACGCTCTGGCATGCCCTCGACGTCGACGGCTCCGAGCTGACCAGCTACCTCGTCTCGTTCGTCGTCATCGCCCAGTTCTGGCTCGTGCACCACCGGGTACTGCGCAGCATGCGTGGCCATAGCGAGGCCCTGGCGTGGCGGAACTTCGGCTTCCTCTTGACCCTCACCCTCATGCCGTTCACGTCGGACCTGCTCGGTCGCTACGGCAGCAACCCGCTGGCCATCACGTTCTTCGGGATCAACCTCGTCGCCATCAGCCTGACGACGCAGTGGATCTTCGTCTACGCCGCCCACCACCAGCTGTTGGCCGACGCGCGCCGTTCGCAGCACGACGAATTGGCGGGCCGGGTCCGGTCCGTGCTCGTCATCGGCATCGTGGTGCTGTCGCTGGTCCTGGCGTGGACCGACACGACCGCCGCCAAATACGTCTGGCTGCTCTTCCTGCTCGTCCCGGGCGGGGGTCACCGGATCGCACGCATGATGGAGCGGACGCGGCAGGACACGATCGGGGCGACGGGGTAGGCGCTGGCGCGTTCGACCGGGCCGGGTCAGCTCAGTGGTGGCGGCCCGGCGGCGGGTTGACGAACCACTTGTTGTCTTCCACCAGGCGCTCGCTCTTCCAGCCGTCGGGTGTGCGGACCACGTCGTGGAAGTAGTTCCCGCCGCAGTAGCTCATGTCGGCCATCCCGGGCAGCTGCATGGGGTTGTAGAACATCGCCCGCACGCTGGCCCGGTCGCCTTGGAGGTCGATCTCGACGTTCGTGATGAAATGCTGGGTCGTCGGCACCCGGCTCAGGCCCTCCTCGAGCCAGGCGACGACCTCGTCGCGCGGACCGGCCGGGCCCTGCACGGAGGTGTAGTCGAGAAGGGCCTCGGCCGTGAAGACCGAAGACAGCAGCGCCCAGTCCTTGCTGTCCACCGCATGGGCGTAGCGGAACAGGAGCTCTCGTATCTCCATTTTGTCGGAGAGCGCCTGCAGATCCACGGACACGAATGTAGCGGCCGGCCCCTCAGCGCGCGCGGGTGATGCCGCGGCGTGTCGCGTGTGAGACTCTCCGCGGATTGCGAGAGAAAGGTGGTGACCATGTCGGGCAGGTTCGTAGGCCGTGTCGCACTCGTCACCGGTGCCGGCTCCGGCATCGGCCGGGCGGTCACCCTCCGGCTCGCCCGGGAGGGCGCCTCGGTACTGGGCGTGGACCTCGACGCCGAGCGGCTCGCCGCGACGCGGGAGCAGGCCGCGGGGACGGTCGAGCTCCACGTGGCCGACCTGGCCGATGCGGACTCCTGCCCGGCGGCGGTGGCGGCCTGCCTCGAGCGGTTCGGACGGCTCGACGTGCTGGGCAACGTGGCCGGCATCTATCTGGCCGAGCACACGACCGCCATGGCCCGGGACCAGTACCGACGCCTCATGGCCGTCAATCTCGACGCCTGCTTCTTCCTGGCCCAGGCGGCTATTCCACACCTGCTCGAGACCGGAGGCAGCATCGTCAACATCGCCTCCAACGCGGGGCTCCAGGGCGTGCCCTACTCGGCGGCGTACTGCATGAGCAAAGGCGGCGTCGTGCAGCTCACCCGGTCACTCGCCGTCGAGTTCCTCAAGACGCCCCTCCGGGTCAACGCCATCGCACCTGCCGGCACGAACACCAACATCGCGGCGACGGCCAGCTTCCCGAGCGACATCGACCCCGACCTGGCCCGCCGCATGGGCGGGCTACGGGGCCTCGCTGAGCCGGAGGAGGTCGCCGCCCTGTTCGCCTTCCTGGCGTCCGACGAGGCCCGCTCCATCACGGGGGCCATCTACACGCTGGACAACGGCCTCACGGCCAGCTGACGCGCTGGCGCGGCCGGCGCCCTCTGGTGGCGCCGGTACCCTGTGCCGACGCGACAAGGGTGCGCGTCACCGGGAGGAGTGCGTGGTGATCCGGGCGGTCATGTTCGACTTCGGCGGGGTGATCTCGTCGAGCCCCTTCGAATCCTTTGCGCGCTTGGAAGCGGAGCGGGGACTCCCGCCGGGCTTCATCCGGACCGTCAACAGCACGGACCCCGACGACAACGCCTGGGCCCAGCTCGAGCGGGGTGAGGTCGACGTCGACACCTTCGGGGCCCTGTGGTCGACCGAAGCGCGCGCCCTGGGCCACGACGTGGACGGCCGGCAGGTGCTCGAGATGCTGGCGGGTGAGATCCGACCCCAGATGGTTGCCGCGATCCGCACCTGCTCCTCGTCGTACAAGACGGCCTGCCTGACCAACAACTTTTCCCGGGCGGAGGCAGTCGTCTCCGAGGAGGTGGCAGCCATTTACGCCCTCTTCGACGCCGTGCTGGAATCCCGCGTCCTCGGCGTGCGCAAACCCGACCCGCGCTTCTACGAATTGGCCTGCGAGCGCCTCGGCGTCAGCCCGGAGGAGTGCGTGTTCCTCGACGACCTGGGAGTCAATCTCAAGCCCGCCCGCGCTCTCGGCATGCACACGATAAAGGTGAGCGATCCGGAGCAGGCGCTGGACGAGCTGGGGCGCGTGGTGGGGTTGGCGCTCAACGGGTGACCGGGAACGTCGCCACCGCGTGACGGCTCGTACCTCGATTCGGCGTCACCCCGCGTCGAGCGTCGCGAACAGGTCCACTCCGTGACCGGTGGCCCGGGTGACCAGAAGACGGCTCACCAGACCGGACAGCGCGCTGCGCTCCGACGGCGAGAGGCACCTGAGCAGCCCGGCCACGTCCGCCTCGAAGCCCGCCGACGCCTGCGATACGAACGAGCGGCCCCGGGCGGTGAGGGAGACCAGGACGACGCGCCGGTCGGCCGTCGAGGGCACGCGCACGACGAGGCCACGGCGCTCCGCCCGGTCGACCAACCCGGTCACACTCGACTTGTCCAGCTCCAGCAGCTTCGCCAGCTCGTTCATCGTCGGCTTGCGGTCCCGCAGGACCCCGAGCAGACGCGTCTGGATGATGGACAGGTCGTGCTCGGCCGCCCGGCGTTCGAGGAGGCCGTGGACGAGGAACGACAGCTGTGCCAGTGCGTCGACCGTGCTCAACTGCGAGCGGGTCCCCGGCGTCGTGGCCGAGGTGCCGGCAGGTCGAGGTGCCATGTGGGGAGTCTACCTTGATTTAGTACGTGATACCAACTATATTGGTACGTGTCACGAACTAATAGGTCATTCGAGAACCACGGGAGAGACGCGACATGGAGACGATGCACGCAGCGGTCGTGACCTCGTTCGACGAGCCACCGCACTACCGGTCGTTCGAGGTGCCGCGACCGACCTCGGGCGACGAGCTGCTCGTCGACGTGCTGGCGGTCGGCCTGCACCCCCGCGTCCGGACCGGGGCCGCCGGCCTCCACTACACCAGCACCGGATCACTCCCCATGATCCCCGGCATCGACGGAGTCGGCCGGCGAACGGACGGGAAGCGGGTCTACTTCGTGGCCGACGACCACGTCATCGGCACCATGGCGGACAAAGCAGTCGTCGACGCGCGCCGTGCCGTCGAGCTGCCCGACGACGTCGACGTGGCCAAGGTGGCCGCCGCCATGAATCCGGCCATGTCGTCGTGGGTGGCGCTGCGCCGGCGCGTCCCCATGCAGTCGGGCCAGAGCGTCCTCGTGCTCGGCGCCACCGGGAACGCCGGGGCGATGGCCGTACAGGTGGCCAAACGGCTCGGCGCGGCGTACGTGGTGGGCGCGGGACGCGACCCCGAACGTCTCGACGCGCTGACCTCGTTCGGAGCGGACAACCTGGTCCGCCTGACCGGCGAGGCCGGTGTGACCGGCCAGGCCCTGGGGGAGGCGGCGGCCGACGTCGACATCGTTCTCGACTACCTGTGGGGCCAGCCGGCCCAGGAGGCCATCGTGGCGCTCCTCACAGCACGCTCGGACCGCAGCCGCGCCCTGGACTGGGTCCAGATCGGCGCTGTCGCCGGCCCGACCATCGAACTGCCGTCGGTCGCGCTGCGCTCGGCCAACCTTCGCCTCCAGGGCAACGGCCAAGGCGCCGTGTCGGCGCAGGCCTATCTGGCCGAGCTGCCCTCGCTCATTGAGGAGATCGACGCCGGGACGATCACCGTCACGGCGAAGACTGTCCCGCTGGCCGATGTGGAGAGCGCCTGGTCCGACCGCGACGCGCCGGGAGAGCGCACCGTTCTCCTGCCGTAGGCCGGAACGGAACGGGTCGCTCCGGGTGTCGAGGGCAGCCGTCGTTGCCATCCACTTGGTGAAACTGCCGGACAGAGCGTCTCGTCATGGGGTTCCGAACCAAGTCGTCAGGGCGTCACGCAATCCGGTATCGGTGCCCTCCCCCACCCAGGCGACATATCCGTCGGGCCGGATCAAGACGGCGGTGGGAGCGGAGACCGCGCCAAGGACCGGGAGCTCCCACGGGCCGACGTATTCAGCATCGATCAGCTGGACCCGGCCCGCCCACGGAGCGATGTCAAAGCCGCCCGGCTCGCCGAGGTCGAGCAACACCGGCTTGGCGTCGTGCAGCAAGGTGAAGACCCGCAGCGGGCCGGCGGTGGTGGCGAGGTCCAGATCGGCCATGCGGCGTCCGAGCAGGGGGTGGCCCGCGCCGAGGTCGTAATGAATGTCCAACCCGGAGATGATCCCGGCGAGCCGTTTGCGAGGCTCGTCCATGAGCGCCAGCTCCGACACCATGTCGACCAGGGCCTTGATGCGATCGTCCGGGCGCTGCAGCACACCCTGGGCCATCGTGTGCTGCAGCGCGCGGGCGGCGACCGGGTGGCGCTCCTCCTGGTACGTATCGAGGAGGCTCTCCGGGGAGGTCCCGTTGACCACCTGCGCCAGCTTCCACCCCAGATTCACCGCATCCTGCACACCGAGGCTGAGGCCCTGTCCACCGGCCGGGTAATGCACGTGCGCCGAGTCGCCGGCGAGAAGGACCCTTCCGGCGCGGTAGGCCGCAGCCTGACGTGTCATGTCGGTGAACCGGGAGATCCACGTGGGACTGTGGATCCCGAAGTCGGTGCCGTACACGGCGATGAGCGCATCGCTCAGATCGCGCAAGGTCGGCTCGCTGCTCGGCCCGAGCTGCTGCTCGGTCACGATGACCCGCTCCGTCCGCCCATCCTCCAACCTGTGGATGCCATGGACGCCCGTGGCGTCGTGGCGAATGCCCCGCGGCGGTTCTTCGGTCACCTCGACCTCGGCGATCAGGTTGCTCCTGGTCGCATCCCACCCCGGAAACTCGATGCCGGCGGCTCTCCGGATCACGCTGCGTCCTCCGTCGCACCCCACGAGATACTGCGCCCGCATCGACTGGCCGTCGGACAGCTCGACGTCGACGCCGGTGTCGTCCTGGGCAAATCCCATGACCTCAGATCCGTAATAGATCCGTACCGGGAGCTCGGCGACCCAGGCGGCCATGATCCGTTCAATCTGGTTCTGCCAGATCCCAAGCGCATACGGATGACGCGTCGGGAAGTCGCTCATGTCCAGCACCGTGGAGCCGATCATGGCGGCCTGAGCCACCTGACCCTCCGCCAGGAACCGATCGGCGACACCACGCTGATCGAGCACTTCTATGGTGCGCGAGTGAAAACCGCCGGCCCGCGAGCCGACGAGCACGTGATCGGGGCGCCGCTCGACGATCGCCACGTCGACGTTCGCCAACGCCAACTCAGCCGCCAGCATCATCCCCGTCGGACCGCCCCCGGCGATCACCATCGCATGCTTGGTCATACGCCACCCCTGCTTTTTCCGTCTGTTCTGGTTCGAGCGGAGATTGTGCGCACCGACCGGGGCCTTGCTGCAAGCGCCCGCGGCGCGGTACATTGATCACGGCGGGGAGTTCGCCTCCCTCTTTGTTCGATGCGGACGGACAATGTCGCACCAATACCGCTGGCCACCTCACAACGCCAGCCATCCTTCCCAGTAGCCTGGTTCGGTGGCGATCTCTCCCTTCATAAGAAGGCTCCGAGACCTCGTGGGGAACGAGCTTCTGGTGCTCCCTTCGGTCGCCGCGCTGCCGATGGATGACCGGGGCAGGGTGCTCCTCGTTCGACACATCGACTCTGGACTCTGGGCAACCATCGGCGGGGCGATTGAACCCGATGAGTCGCCACAAGAGGCTGCCCTCCGGGAAGCCGAAGAGGAGGCCGGGGTCGAGCTAAAGCTTGGACCGATTCTGGCCGTCTTGGGCGGCCCCGAGTATCGGCTGACCTATCCCAATGGAGATCAGGCGTCGTACGTCGTCACCGTCTTCGATGCCGTGGTTATCGGCGGAACGCCGACGGCCGACGGCGATGAAACGTCAGCCGTAGAGTGGTGGGATCCCGGCAGGCTGCCTCACGACCAGGTGAACGCCTTGGCTCGGGCACTTCTCAGAGACGTTGGAATTCTGAACGAACCTCTTCGGGCCTGAGGCCGCACGATCCCCGCGGTAGCCGGCGAGCGACGACTACCGTCGGCTGAGCGCCTCAATCACGGCGGAGAAATCGGGCCATGCATCGTCGGTTTCAATGACCTCCGACAAGAGTGCTTCCGTGGCGGGACCGATACGCACCCCCACCCCGGCTTCCTCGGCCAGGCCAATGGCCAACCGTACGTCCTTGCGGGCCAGCGCAGGAGTGAACCATCCCGGATGTGACGCATCGAACAGGCTGTCCAGCCGAATCTTGCTCGCGGGGCTGACAACGAAGCTGTCGGCAAGAACTCCCTTGAGAAGGTCGTCGGCTATCCCCTGCTGTCGGGCGGTGGCGATGGCTTCCGCCAGGGCTGTCACCCCCGTGATGAGCAATAGATTCGAGACGATCTTCATGGTCGCCCCGGATCCGACTTCTCCGCAATACGTATAACCGCTCCCGAGATCACTCCACAGGGAGTCGAGCGCGCTCACGGTCGGTAACGGTCCGCCGATCAAAAAGCTCCCCATGCCGGCCGCAACCAACGAAGGGGAACCCATAACCGGAGAATCGAGGACCCCGTCCCTGGGGCCGGCGCCCGCGAGCTGGCGGACCGTCTCGGGTGCAACCGTACTGACAATGGCCAGTGTTGCCCCGGGCGGGAGCGCGCCGAGAACACCGCCCGAGCCGTGACAGACGCTGAGGACGGCGTCGTCATCGGCCACGACGATGAGGGTCACCTCACAGTCCGCCACAGCCGCTTTGGGGGTATCAGCTTCGATGGCACCCTGCGAGACGAGGTCGCTGGCGTGATTCGCTGATCTGTTCCAGACCGTGACGTGGTGACCCTTCTCCAGGGCAAGCGCGGCAAACGCCCGGCCCATGTTTCCCAGTCCTAGAACAGCAAGTCGCATTGAGCCAGATTATGACGGCTCTCGCCGCTGCAGCGCCCCGATATTCTCGAGGCTGCGAATCGCCAATTCAATCGCGGAAGGGATGCTCATGCCGGACACTTTGTCGACCAAAGCCCGAGATCTCATATCTCGGCCGGTACTGGCCTCGCTTGCGACCCTCAACCCGGACGGATCGCCGCAACTCACGCCTCTCTGGGTCGACCTCGAGGGTGACGACGTGGTCTTCAACACAGCCCAGGGCCGGATCAAGGCACGCAATTTCGAGCGGGACCACCGGGTGGCCGTGTCAGTCATCGACCCCGATGACCAGTACAACGTCGTGGCCTTTCGGGGAACCGTGATCGACGTGACGACGGACGGCGCCGACGAGCACATCGACGCCATGGCGAAGAAGTATCTGGGCGTCGATACGTACCCCAACCGCCGTGAGGGTGAGGTTCGTATTCGCGTCATCGTTCGCACCGACCACATCGCGATGCAGGGATAATCGGTCTGGGAACCCAGTCCAAGGCCGGTGACGAGGGCACCCTGTTTCCGCTCTTCCCCTTGGCATAGAGTGGAGCGAAGGGCCCGCCAGCTCGTCTCGAGCCCCAGCGTGATCCTTCCGCCGTTCGACTCGACGGATACGGCGATAGGAGGACCATGACTGCACCCGACCCCTTGCATGTTGCCGCCCAGCTCGACGAGCACCATGCCCCCGAAACAAATGGCCGTATACCTGTGTGCAGGCGGTGTGGAGCGCGTACGGACGGACCCACAGGGTCACACCATGTCTTGCAAGAAGGTCGAGTGACCCAATCGAGCGAGTGGCTCAGTGCACAGTCAAGGCTCCGGGACATCGCCAACGCCAAATTGTTGCGAGGTATCCCGACTTAGCTTCGATCCACCGCGTAGACCCGTAGAAGCTGGCGGTTGGGAGGGCGGAGCATCCTTCCGGTGGCGTGAGCGTCCCGCGGCTGATGCGAGGGCGTGGCCGACCAGGTGCTCTCTTGGGTTCGATCGGTTGTCAGCG
>DATNLP010000598.1:0-6033 GCA_035602795.1 Acidimicrobiales bacterium
TTGGAGGCCATGCCCCCGCTGCCGACGGCCGTCCCGGGCCCGCCGGCCAGGCGCTCGAGCTGCTGGTCGATCTCCACCACCTCTTCGATGAGCGACGCCTCGGTGTCGCGCCGCGGGTCGGCGGTGAGGAGCCCGGGCGCGTCGGTCAGCAGCACGAGCAGTTGCGCGCCCACCAGGTGCGCCACCAGCGCGGCGAGGCGGTCGTTGTCGCCGAAGCGGATCTCCTCGTCCGCCACGGCGTCGTTCTCGTTGACCACCGGGACCACGCCAAGGTCGGCCAGGTGGCGCAGCGTCCCGCGTGCGTGCAGGTACTGGGTGCGGTGCACGAAGTCGAGCGGCGCCAGCAGCACCTGTCCGGCCAGCGCACCGTGCGGGTCGAGCCCGTCCTGCCACAGGCGCATCAGGCGGTGCTGGCCCACCGCCGAGACCGCTTGGAGCACCGCCGGGTCCGCCGGGCGTTGGTCACCCCGGCCGAGCGCGGCCCAGCCGGCGGCGATGGCGCCCGACGTGACGACGACCACGGTGTGGCCGTCCCGACGCGCCGTCGCGATGTCGCCGCACAGCCGCCGCACCGTCTCGGCGGTCACCGACGACGACCCGACTTTCACCACCACGATCACGGCGCGTCTTCCTCCCAGGTGAAGGTCATGGCACCCACCGTGACCTCGTCGCCGTCGCGCACGCCGGCCCGGGCCAGCGCGCGGTCGACCCCGAGGCGGCGCAGGCGGCGCCACGCCTCGGCCTGCGCGCCGTCGTCGGTCAGATCGGAGAAGGCCACCGCCCGCTCGGCCGCCCGGCCGACGACGACCCAGGCACCGGCGCCCGCCCGCTGCACGTCCACGCCCTCGGGGGCCGGGCGGTGCACGACCACTTCGCTCCTCGCCGTCTCGGCCGCCGCCGCCCTGGCCTCCTGGACCAGCACCGCCAGGCGCTCGACCAGCGGGCCCACTCCGGCGCCGGTGGCGGCGGACAGCACCATTTCGCAGACGCCCTCGTCGTCGGCCGCCACGTCGGCCTTGCTCCCGGCCACGACCCTCGGGCGTTCGAGCAGCTCGGGCTGGTAGGCCCCGAGCTCGCTCAGGAGCGTGCGCAGTTGGACCGACGGCGGCTCGCCGCCCAGTTCGGGCGCCGCCAGGTCGAGCAGCACCACCAGCACGCGCGCCCGCTCGATGTGGCGCAGGAACTGCACGCCCAGGCCCCTCCCGCTGGCCGCCCCCTCCACCAGACCGGGGATGTCGGCCATCACCATCTCCGTGCCGTCGCGCACGCCACCGACCCGGACCACACCGAGGTGGGGCTCGAGAGTGGTGAAGGGGTAGTCCGCGATTTTGGGCTTCGCCGCCGAGACGGTGGAGATCAACGTCGACTTGCCGGCGTTGGGAAATCCGACCAGCGCGACGTCCGCCATCAGCTTGAGCTCCATGTCGAGCCAGTGCTCTTGCCCCTTCTCGCCCTGTTCGGCGAAGGCGGGGGCGCGTCGCCGGTTGGAGAGGAAGCGCGCGTTGCCCCGGCCACCCTGCCCGCCCTCGGCCACCAGGAAGCGCGACGCGTCCGTGGCCAGGTCGCAGATCAGCAGACCGTTCCGGTCGCGTACGACGGTACCCACCGGCACGGCCACCTCCACGTCCTTGCCCCGGGCGCCGTGGCGCTTGCCGCCCGACCCGTGCGTCCCGTCGGTGGCACGGCGGAAGGGATGGTCACGGAAGCCGAGGAGCGACGCCTCGTTCACCGAGGCCACGAGCCACACGTCGCCGCCGTGGCCCCCGTCGCCGCCGTCCGGACCGCCACGCGCCACGTGGGCCTCACGCCGCCACGACACCGCCCCCGCTCCCCCGTCGCCGGCGCGCGCGTGCAATTGGGCTTGGTCGACGAACCCGGGCATGACGAGAAAGCCTAAGAGGCCAAGAGTCGCCGGGCGCGCTGCCCCACCTCGGCGCGCGCCTTCTCGGCGTCCACCCGCGTGGGTGCGCCCGACGCGACCACGCAGGTGCCGCCCACCCATACGTCGGTCACCAGGTAGCCGGCGCCGGCCCACACGAGGTGGCCCAGCAGCTCGCTCTCGGTGAGCGACGGCGTGAAGCGGGGGTCGTCGGTGCGCAGGCGGATGATGTCAGCCGGCCGGCCGGCCTCGAGGGAGCCGACCGGGAGGCCGAGCGCCTCCCCGCCGCCGCGGGTGGCCAAGCGGAGCGCCGTGGACGAGCTCACGGCATCGGGATCGGCCGCCGTGGCCCGCGCCAGGAGGGCGGCCAGCCGCATCTCGTCCCACAGGTGGAGGTCGTCGTTGGACGCCGGACCGTCCGTGCCCAGGCCGACGCGCACGCCCCGCTCGAGCAGGCGGCGCAGGGGCGCCACGCCGGCGCCCAGCTTTCCGTTGGAGCCGGGACAATGCGCCACGGCGACGTCGTGCGCCGCCACGAGCTCCAGGTCGGCGTCGTCCAGCCAGACGGCGTGCGCCGCCAGCACGCGGCCGTCGAGCACCCCCTCGGCGGCCAGGAGCGCCGGCGCGCTCATGCCGTAGCGCTCGCGCACGTCCGCGCACTCAGCCATCGTCTCGGAGAGGTGGATCTGCAGCAGAGCGTCACGCCGCTGGGCCTCGCCTCCGATGGCCCGCAGCCCTTCGGGCGGGACGGTGTACGCGGCGTGCGGCCCGAAGCCGAGGTGCAGGCGGCCTTCGCTCCCGTCGAGGGCGTCGAAGAGGCGGCAGGCATCCTCGAGCAACGCCTCCCAGCTGTTCTCGGGACCGGACCCGGGTACCGAGAAGATGCCCGGGGTGACCACGGCGCGCATGCCCGAGTCCAATACCGCCTCGGTGACGGGGAGGGGATGACGGTACTGCTCGCAGGTGGTGGTGATGCCGTTGCCGAGCAGCTCGGCCGCGCCGAGCAGCATGCCCCAATAGACGTCGTCGTCCGACATGAGGGCCTCGCGGGGCCAGACCGACTCACTCAGCCAGCGGTCCAGCGGCAGCCCGTCGCCGGCGCTGCGCACCAGCGTCATGGGCGAGTGCCCGTGGCAGTTGACCAGTCCCGGCATGAGCAGCCCGCCGAGCCGGCGCACCTCTGTCGCCTCGGCCGCCGGCCGATCGCCCGGACGGCCGACCCAGGTGATGAGGCCTTCGTCGACGTCGACGGCGCCCGGGCACAGCACGGTGTGCGCCGCGTCCACGGTGAAGACGGCGTCGGCCTCCAGCCGCAGGATCACGGCACGCCGACGAAGAGGCGGTCGGACAGGTCGCGCGACACCCGGATGGGCGCGGCGCCCTCGACGGTCACCTCGACCGCCCCCTCCCCGTCCCGATCACCCACGTGAGCCACCGCGCCGGGGATGAATCCGCCGTCGTCGAGCAGCGTCAACGACCCGTAGTTCAGCTCGACCTCCTCGCTGACGCGCATCAGGCGCACCCGCTCGCCCGCGACCACCTCGGCCAGCGGGCGCGTCGGCTCGGAGGGCGCGGTCGAGTGCGAGCCCGGGATGGGATTGCCGTGGGGGCAGGTGGCCGGGTCGCCCAGCAGCTCGACCAGGCGCGCCTCGACGTCGTCGGAGATCACGTGCTCCCAGCGCCCGGCCTCGCGGTGCACCTTGTGCCACTCCAGGCCGATGACGTCGACCAGGAGCCGCTCGGCCAGCCGGTGCTTGCGCACCACCTTCTCGGCCAGGGCCCGCCCGCTGTCGGTCAGCGAGAGCCGCCGTCCCTCCCGGGTGACGTACCCGTCCTCGGTGAGGCGGTCGAGCATCTCCGAGACCGACGGCGCCGACCGCCCGAGCCGCTCGGCGATGCGGGCCTGGATCACCGGCACCCCCTCTTCGGCCAGCCCCAGCATCGTCTCGAGGTACTCCTCGACGGGCGGGTGGTACTCCTGGGGCTCAGCCATGGCAGTGATCGCCGCTGGGCGGCACGTCCAGCGCGGGGTTGCGGTCGAAGAAGCCGAACGGCACCAGCGTGAACCCGGTGTACTCGACCGGCATGACCGGCCAGTCCTCGGGCCGCGGCACGTGGGTGACGCCGAACGTGTGCCACAGCACCACATCGGTGTCGACCAGCGGCCGGTCCTGCGCCGTCCAGGCCGGCAGGCCCGCGCCGCCCCGGTGCTGGTTGGGGTACTCCCCGGCGGCCCGGCGCTCGTCTTCGTCGAACGGCGTGACCCAGAGGTTGTGGCTGGCGAAGGCGGCGCGCCGGCCGACGCTCGATTCGGGTTCGGCCAGCAGGGTCGGGGTCGACGCGGGCAGCAGCTTGTACGCCGTGGGCTCGCCCACCTGGTTGCGGCACGACCGGTTGGCGATGCGCCAGCTCCGGCTGCGCGACGGGTCCACGTCGCGCCGGGCCGACAACTCCGAGTCCAACAGCGTCGCCGCGGTGCCGAACGCGTTCCCCCAGGGGTTGGCGGCACTGCCCGGCGAGCCGGTACGGACGGCGTCGACCTCGTAGACCGCGTTGTCCGGTCCGTCGACCTCTACGTCGAGGCGCACGTTGAACAGGTGCTGGTGGAGAGGGGCGGCCAGGCCGGGGGCCACCATCCGCGCGTGGTCGCCGGGTCCCTCGCCCCCCACCGCCATGGTCGACATGATCCCCGTCAGCTTCACCTCGAGCTGGAGGGTGCCGTCGAGATAGAAGTACCAGTAGAAGCCGTACTCGTAGTTCCCGACCGTGGCGACCGAGCTGATCACCAGCCGCCGCGAGCGGCGCACCTCGGCCCGACCCGTCATGAGGTCGACGTGCTTCCACAGGATCCCGTAGTCCTCTTCGTGCATGCAGATGGCGTTGGGCCGCGTGTGCGGCTTGCCCCGCTCGTCGGCGAACACGTCGTCGAAGTAGGTGATCTCCCCCAGGCAGTCGCAGCCGAGGGTCAGCGAGTTGGCCATGCGGCCAAGGCCCCACTCTCCGGCGTCGAACGCGCTCTTCCAGGCGTGCATCGGGCCCGGGTGCCCGTAGGGCACCACCATTTCGCTGACCGCAGCCCGGTAGAGGATGGGGCGCACCCGGCCCCCGTCCTCGTAGCCGACGGTCCACAGGACCAGGCCCTCCAGGGGGTCCATGCCGATGCGCACGGACCACTTCTGCCAGCGCACCAGGTTGCCCTCGACCACGAAGCTCGGCCCTTCGGGCTGGGTGATCTCCAGAGGCTTGAGGTCGGTCCGCAGGGGTTCGTTGTGCTCGGGGTAATAGCTGCCCGGCTTGGGCGGGAAGGGCACGACGCCGTAGTCCGCGACCTCGAGGACCTCGCCCCGCCCCATGTCGACGAAGGCGACCAGCCCCTCGAGCGGTCGGGCGTAGCCGTTGTCGCCCTCGAACTCGCGCAGGTACGCCAGGCAGCGGGTGATGCGGCGGCCCTCCTCGTGGGCCAGCCCGAACGTCCCGGCCGGCCACGGGTCGATCTGCACCAGGTCGCGGTCGACCACGCCGCGCCGGTCCAGCGCGGCGTTCCACTCGGGATGCTCGTGCAGCGCGGCCAGGACGTGGATCGACTCCTCTATCTGGAGGGGTGGCCGGACGTCGCGTACCACCTCCCAGCGGTCGATGGCGTTGCGGGTGACCGAGACGACCGCCTCGACCACGTCGGCCTCGGGGCCCTCGAGGAGCACCAGGCGGAGCCGGCGGTCCACCGCCACCTCCTCGCCTCGGTCCGCCGCCCGCACCTGCTCCTTGGGCGGCTCGCACAGGCCGACGTAGGCGAAGCGCAGGGCGTCGGGCGGCGTGACGGAGCGCCCGCTGGCCAGGACGATGTCGCGGGCGCGGGCGATCTCGTCCCCGGTCAGCCGGTCGAGGGGGTGCAAGGGGGACATCCCGGCCGATGTTATGCGGCCGCGGCGATGGCGCCCTCTACGATCGTCAGATGGACGAAGCGGCCGACCGCGCTGCTCGCAGTGCCCGCGAGCTGGCGCGACGGTTCGGGACCGACCACCACGACGTTCTGGTGGTGCTGGGCAGCGGGCTCTCGGGCGTGGGCGAGCTCCTGGCGCAGGGCACGGACGCCCACCAGCTCGACACCTTGCCGTTCTTCCCACCGTTCACGGCGGGCGGGCACCGGGCCTATG
>DATNLP010000628.1:0-2140 GCA_035602795.1 Acidimicrobiales bacterium
CGGGGCAACTCGGTCATGGAACGGTGGATCGGCAGCTGCCACCGCGAACTCCTGGACCGCACACTCGCCTGGAACCAGGCCCATCTGCGGCGGATCTTGCGCGAGTACGAGACCCACCACAATCGGCACCGCCCCCACCGCTCCCTGAACGCAGCCGCGCCGCTGAAACCGCTACCCGAACTGATCGACCTTGAGCAGTACCACGTCCGAAGACAGGCTCGCATCGGTGGCCTGATCAACGAATATCGCCTGGTCGCATGACGTGGACAAGGTTTTCGCCACGCACAGGCCTACACCTCCGGCGCCGTGGTTGTTGGCGCGGCGCTTGTCGCGGGCGCGCTGACGCTCCCGAGCAGCAGCCGCAAGAAGCCCGTACGCACCGACATCCTCGGCGCCGTCCTGCTTGCCGTCGCTGTCGGAGGTCTCCTATTCGCGGTCAGCCAGGCGGCGACCGACATCGCTCGAGTCTGGGTCGTCGCGGCGGCAGCACTGGGAGTCGTCGTCGGGGCGATCTGGGTCTGGTGGGAGCTCCGGACCGCTGAGCCCCTGGTTCAACTGCGGCTGCTCAGGATCCCGGCAGTCCTCGCGGCGGATGTCGCCATGCTCCTCGGGGGGGTGGGCATCTATATGCTGATCTCGGTGGCAATTCGGCTCGTCCAGACCCCGACCGGCTCCGGCTTCGGCGCCTCCGTTATCACCGCCGGCCTCATGCTCACACCCTTCTCAGCTACCGCGTTCGTCGCCAGTCGCACCATCCCGCCCCTGGTGCGACGCAGTCACGGTAATCTGCTCCTGCCCGCCGCCTGCGGCCTCGTTCTGCTGTGCCTGGTGGCATTCGCCTTCCTGCACGGGTCCCTCTGGGAGGTCTTCGTCGTCATGACCGTCGCCGGCTACGGAGTCGGCGCGCTCTACGCGGCAACGCCCGGGTTCATCGTACGCTCGGCACCGCAAGGGACCACGACGAGCGCCATGAGCTTCAACCTCGTACTCACAACGATCGGCGGCGCCATCGGGAGCGCGCTTTCAGCGCTCGTCCTCCAAGCCGCCACTGCGCACGGGGCCTCGATTCCCACCGGCCACGGATACGTAGTTGCCGCGTTCGTCGGCGCGGGCGCCCTGGCCGTCGCCGTGCTCCTCAGCTATCTGCTGCGCCCGCGCTCTGGCTACGTCGGCGGCAACGAGCCTGCCCTCGCCGAATAGAAAGGAAGAGCCATGAGCCTGCCCGCAATGCCCATGCCGGGCGTCTCGCCGTGCCCTGAGCCGTTCGCCCCGAAGGCCGACCCGGCCGCGCTGGAGGACCTGCGCGCGCGGCTGCGCGCGACCCGCTGGCCCGACGCGCCCGAGGACGCCGGCTGGTCGATCGGCGCCGACCTGGACTACCTCCGCGAACTCGTCGCCTACTGGGCCGACGAGTTCGACTGGCCCGCGCAGGAGACGGCGCTGGCCCGGCTCCCCCGCTACCGCGTCCGGCTCGGGGACTACCGGATCCACTACGTCCACGCCCGCGCCGCAGCCCCGGCCGGCCCCGCCCTGCCGCTGATCCTCACCCACGGCTGGCCCGACTCGTTCTGGCGCTACACCAAAGTCATCCCCCTCCTGACCGACCCCGCCGCGCACGGCGCCGACCCCGCCGACGCGTTCGACGTCATCGTCCCCGACATCCCCGGCTTCGGCTATTCCGACCGCCCCGTCGGCCCGCCCCCCGACGCCGTCGCCGTCGCCGGCCTGTGGGCCCAGCTCATGACCACCCTGGGCTACCCCCGCTTCGGCGCCGCCGGCGGCGACATCGGCGGCCACGTCAGCCGCTACCTCGCCCTCGACCACCCCGACCGGGTGGCGGCAGTGCACCGCACCGACGCCGGCGCCGCCGTCTACGCCGGCGACCCCGCCGACCTCGCCCCCGACGAACGCGCCTACCTCGACCGCGGCGCCGCCTGGGCCGCCGCCGAGGGCGCCTACATCGCCATGCACCGCACCAAGCCCCAGACCCCCGCGTTCGGCCTCACCGACTCCCCGGCCGGCCTCGCCGCCTGGATCGTGGAGAAACTCCGCACCTGGAGCGACAACGACGGCGACATCGAGCAGTCCTTCACCAAAGACGAGATCCTCACCAACCTCACCATCTACTGGCTCACCGCCA
>DATNLP010000642.1:0-4868 GCA_035602795.1 Acidimicrobiales bacterium
TCGCTCATCGAAGAGGTGGTCGAGATCGACCACCAGCTGGAGAGGCTGGCCGGCGGGCCGGGTGCCGTGGGCAGCGGCGGCATGGCCTCCAAGCTGGCGGCGGCCAAGATCGCCACCTGGTCCGGGGTGCAGACGGTGATCGCGGACGCCGCCCGCCCGGGCGTGCTGACGGACGCCCTGGCCGGCGAGCCGGGGGTGGGCACCGTGTTCCGCGCCCGGGAGAGCCGGCTGTCCGCTCGCAAGCTGTGGATCGCGTTCGCGCTGGGGTCCTCGGGCAGCCTCACCGTCGACGAGGGCGCGCGCGCGGCGCTGACCGAACGCGGGCGCTCGTTGCTGGCGGCCGGCGTGACCGGCGCCGCGGGTGGCTTCCGGCCCGAGGACGCGGTGGAGATCGCCGGCCCCGACGGGACCGTCTTTGCCAAGGGGCTGGTCCGGGTGGCCGCGGAGAGCGCGACGGAGTGGATGGGCCGCCGCAGCCAGGTCGTCGTCCATAGAGACGACCTCGTCCTAGTAACCTGAATTGATGACTTCGCCGGAATTGGAGCAGCTCGCGGGCCGCGTCCAGGCGGCGGCCCGGCTGGTGGCCCGCTCCTCCGGCGCGGTGCGCGACGACGCCCTGCGACTGGCCGCCGACCTCCTGGACGAGGAGTGGCCGGCCCTGGTCCAGGCCAATCAGGCAGACCTCCGGCGCGCCGAGGCGGCAGGCGTGGGCGACGCCGCCCGGGACCGCCTGCGCCTGACCGAGGACCGGGTGCGCGGCATGGCCGGCGGCCTGCGCAAGGTGGCCGCGTTGCCGGACCCCGTGGGCGAGGTCACCGAGGGCTGGGTCCGCCCCAACGGCCTACGGGTGACGCGGGTCCGCGTGCCGCTCGGCGTGATCGGCGTGATCTACGAGAACCGGCCCAACGTGACGAGCGACGCCGCCGGTCTGTGCCTGAAGGCGGGCAACGCGGCCTTTTTGCGCGGGTCGTCCTCGGCCATCGAGTCCAACCGGGCCGTCGTGGCCCTGTTGCGGCGGGCCGTGGTCAAGGCGGGACTGCCCGAGGACGCCGTGGCGCTGGTGGAGGACACCTCGCACGAGACCGCCGTCGCCTTCATGCGGCTGCGGGGGCAGATCGACTGCCTGATCCCGCGGGGTGGCCCGGCGCTCATTGAATCGCTGGTGCAACAGGCCACCGTCCCTTACGTCCTCGACGGCGACGGGAACTGCCACCTCTACGTCGATGGAGCGGCCGACCTGCAGATGGCGCACGAACTGGCCGTGAACGCCAAGACGCACCGCTTCGGCGTGTGCAACGCGGTGGAAACCATTCTCGTGCACGCGGGCGTGGCGTCGTCGTTCCTGCCCCGCCTGGCCGAATCGCTGAGGTCGGCCGGAGTGGAGATCCGGGCCGACGAGCGGGTACGGGCCCTGGTGCCCGACGCGGTGGTGGCCACCGACGACGATTTCGCCACGGAGTTCCTGGCGCCGGTGGTGGCCATCGGCCTGGTCGACGACGTCGGCGAGGCCATCGCGCACATCGCCCGGTACGGCTCGGGGCACTCCGAGGCGATCGTCACGTCGGACGTGGCCGTGGCGGACCGCTTCGTCAACGAGGTGGACGGTGCCGCGGTGCTGGTGAACGCCTCGACGAGGTTCGTCGATGGCGAGGAGCTCGGACTGGGCGCGGAGGTGGGCATCTCCACCCAGAAGCTGCACGCGCGCGGACCGATGGGAGTGAAGGAGCTGACGACGTTGAAGTGGGTCGTGCGGGGCGAAGGGCAGGTGCGCCGGTGAGCAACGGCAATGCGAGAGCCGGGCTGGGTCTGCCCGAGAGCGGTCCGCCCCGGTTCGAGTCGTTGGATGCCGTGCGGGGTGGGCTCGCCCAGGTGGGCTACCTGGCCGACGAGTCGATCAGCGGCGTCGTCTACCTGGCCGACCGCCTGGCGAAGCCGGTCCTGGTCGAAGGCCCGGCGGGCACGGGCAAGACGCAGCTGGCCAAGTCGGTGGCCGAGCTGACGGGGGCCCGGCTCATCCGGCTGCAGTGCTACGAGGGCCTCGACGAGTCCAAGGCGCTCTACGAGTGGAACTACCGCAAGCAGTTGCTGCGCATCCAGGCCGGGGAGCATGGCAAGGACGAGACGGAGGGGCCGTCGTGGAAGGAGCTGGAGGAGGACATCTTCTCCGAGGACTTCCTGCTGACGCGGCCGCTGCTCGAGGCGATCCGGGCCACCGAGCCCGTGGTGCTGCTCATCGACGAGGTGGACCGGGTCGAGCTGGAGACCGAGGCTCTGCTCCTCGAGATCCTCTCGGAGTACCAGGTCTCCATTCCCGAGCTCGGGACCGTGCGGGCGACGCAGCTGCCCATGGTGTTCCTGACGTCGAACAACACCCGCGAGCTGTCCGAGGCGCTCAAGCGACGCTGCCTGTACCTGCACATCGACTACCCCGACCTCGACCGCGAGCGCGACATCGTGCGGGCCAAGGTGCCCGGCATCAGCGAGGAGCTGGCCGACCAGGTGGCCCGCATCGTGCGCTCGCTGCGCACGCTCGAGCTGCGCAAGGCTCCGTCGGTGTCCGAGACACTCGACTGGGCCCGCACGCTGGTCCTGCTCGGGGTGCAGACGATCGACGCCGCCGGCGCCAGGGACACGCTGAACATATTGCTGAAGTACCAAGCTGATATCGAGCGGGCGTCCAAGGAGCTGTTGTCGTCCGCGGCGGGCTGAGGTGCTCGACCTCCTCTCGGGGTTCGTCACCGAGCTGCGCCGCTCGGGCCTGCCGGTCTCGCTGACCGAGCACCTCGATGCCGCCGAGGCGGTCAAGCACATTCCGCTCGAGGACCGGGAGGCGCTGAAGTACGCGCTGGCGGCCACCCTGGTGAAGTCGTCGTCGCACTGGCGGGCCTTCGAGACGGCTTTCGAGGTGTTCTTCGCCGTGAGGACGGGCGCCGGTGCCGGGGAGGGCGAGGAGCTCGGCGAGGGCCGGGGCGACACGGAGGAGGAAGGCGCGGCGGGGGACCAGGCGCGGATGCCCGGACAAGGCCGGTCCTGGAAGGGCGGCGGGGGCGGAGAGGGCATGACACCCGAGGAGCTGGCCGAGCTGCTCTTCAAGTCGCTCGTGTCCGCCGACGCCGCGCTCATGAACGCGGTGGCCCGCAACGCCGTGGACCGCTACGCCGGCATGGAGCCGGGGCGCCCGGTGGGCGGCACCTACTACCTCTATCGAACGCTCCGGAACTTGGACCTCGACGCCGTGCTGGAGCGCCTCATGGCCCAGGCGCAGGCCGGTGCCGCGGGCGGCGGCCTGACCGAGCTGGAGGAGCGGCTGGCTCAGGACGAGTTCAAGGCCCGGATAGAGAAGTTCCGCCGGGCCGTCGAGACCGAGATCCGCCGGCGCCTGGTCGAGGACCGGGGGGCGGAGGCCCTGGCCAAGTCGGTCCGCAAGCCGCTGCCCGAAGACATCGACGTCATGCACGCCACCCGCGAGGAGCTGGCCATGCTGCACCGGGTCCTCCAACCGCTCTCACGCAAGCTGGCGGTCCGCCTGGCCCGCAAGCGGCGTCACGGGCGGAAGGGCCCGCTCGACTTCCGGGCCACCATGCGACGCTCCCTCTCGACGGGTGGCGTGCCGATAGAGCCGCGCTTCCGGCACCCGCGCCCGGCCAAGCCGGAGATCTTCGTCATCGCCGACATTTCGGGCTCGGTGGCCAGCTTTGCCCGCTTCACCCTGCACCTGGTGTACGCCATTTCGTCGCAGTTCTCCAAGGTGCGCAGCTTCGTGTTCGTCGACGGCATCGACGAGGTGACGCGGTTCTTCGAGGGCGTGGTCGACCCGGCGGAGGCGGTGGCCCGCATCAACACCGAGGCCGACGTGATCTGGGTGGACGGGCACTCCGACTACGGCCACGCGCTGACCGAATTCCACCGGCGCTGGGGCGACCAGGTGACGTCGCGCTCGAGCGTCATGGTGCTGGGCGACGCCCGCAACAACTACCACGCGTCCCAGTCCTGGGTGCTCGAGGACCTGCAGGCCCGGGCCCGGCACGTCTTCTGGCTCAACCCCGAGCCCCGCGACTACTGGGGCTCGGGCGACTCCATCGTCGGGGAGTATGCGGCCCATTGCGACGACGTGGTGGAGTGCCGCACCCTGCGCCAGCTCGAGCACTTCGTCGGCAATCTCGCGTGAGCGACGCGGCGGCCGCCGAGGACAGCCATAGCGGGATCCTGCGGCTCTTTCCGCCGGCGCCGGGGGCGACCCGCATCGTCCTGGTCCGTCACGGCCAAGCCGAGTGCAACGTCAACCGGGTGGTGGGGGGTGTCAAAGGCTGCACCGGCTTGACCCCGCTCGGGCGCGAGCAGGCCGCCGCCTTGGCCGATCGGCTCTACGAATCGGGCGAGCTGCGTCGGGCGACCGCGCTGTACTCCTCGGTACTGCCGCGTGCCGTCGAGACGGCGGCATACCTGCGGCCGGTCGTGGGAACCGGCCCGGACGCGCTCGGTGCAGTCCGCCAGCGTTGCGACCTGTGCGAGCTCCACCCCGGGGAAGGTGACGGCCTGGTGTTCGAGGACGTGGTGGCGACGTTCGGCGTGCCGGACTGGGACCGAGACCCGACCCGGCCCATCGCCCCCGGCGGCGAGAGCTGGTCGTCCTTCGTCCCCCGCGCCGCCGGCGCCGTGCGCGAGCTGGTCCGAGACCATCCGGGCGAGCTGGTGGTGGCGGTGGTGCACGCCGGAGTGATCGAGTCCACCATGATCTCGTTCCTGGGGGTGGCGCCCGAGGTCTACCGGCGTGGCTGGCTGAGCATTGCGCACGGCTCCATGACCGAGTGGGAGTGGGTGCCCGACGAGGACCGGTTCGTCCTGATCCGCTTCAACGACGCCTGCGG
>DATNLP010000645.1:0-2891 GCA_035602795.1 Acidimicrobiales bacterium
CTCGCCCCGGTGCACACCGGTGTCCGGGACCGTCCGCGTCACAACGCCCCCGCCTCCTCCTCGCCGGCGAGCTGGCGGGCCCGCTTGTCCGCCATCAGGGCGTCCGTGAGCTCGGCCAGGTCGCCCGCCAGCACCTGGTCCAGCTTGTAGAGCGTCAGGTTGATCCGGTGGTCGGTGACCCGGTTCTCCTTGTAGTTGTAGGTGCGGATCTTGTCGGTGCGGCTGCCCGCCCCCACCTGGCCGCGTCGCTGGGCCGACATCTCGGCCGCCTGGCGGTCCTGCTCGGCCTTGAGCAGGCGGGCCCGCAGCACGACCATGGCCTTGGCCCGGTTCTGGATCTGGCTCTTCTCGTCCTGCATGGCCACGACGGTGCCCGTCGGGATGTGGGTGATGCGCACCGCCGAGTCGGTCGTGTTGACCGACTGCCCTCCCGGGCCGGTCGAGCGGTAGACGTCGATCTTCAGGTCGTTGGGGTCGATCTCGATGTCGAGCTCCTTGGCCTCGGGCAGCACGGTCACCGTGGCCGTCGAGGTGTGGATGCGCCCCTTGGCCTCGGTCACCGGAACCCGCTGCACCCGGTGCGTGCCCCCCTCGTGCTCCAGCCGCAGGTAGGCGTCGGGGCCCAACACCCTGAAGACGGCCTCGTTGATCCCGTCCTTGTCCGAGACGTCCTCCGAGAGCACCTCCACCTTCCACTTCATGGCGGCGGCGTAACGCAGGTACATGTCGTAGAGCACCCGGGCGAACAGGTTGGCCTCGTCGCCGCCGACGGCGCCCCGGATCTCCATGATCACGTTGCGCCCCTCGTTGGGGTCCTTGGGCAGGAGCAGCGACTGCAGGTGCTCCTCGAGCGAGGCCACCCGGGCCTCGGCACCCTCGGTCTCGTCGCGCATCAGATCGCGGTCGTCGCCGGCGGCCTCGGTCAGCATCTCGCGGGCGGTCGTGACGTCCTCGCGGGCCCCGTTCAGGTCGTGCCAGGTCCGGACGATCTCCCCCAGCTCCTTGTGGCGACGCGACAGGTCGCGCAGGCGGTCGGGATCGGCCAGGGTCGACGGGTCGGCCAGCTCGGCCTCGACGGCCTCGAATTCGGCTTCGAGCGCGGCCATGCGGTCGTCAAGCATGGGAGAACCCTACGGCTCGTAGGGGGCGCCGCCCGGGAAGGGGCGGCGCCGCGGCTATTCCGACGCCGAGTCGGCGGGCTTGGCCTTGGCCTTGCCCTTGCGCTCGCCGTAGCGGCGCTGGAAGCGCTCCACCCGCCCACCGGAGTCGACCAGCTTCTGCTTGCCGGTGAAGAAGGGGTGGCACTCGTTGCACAGCTCGACGTGGAGATCGGCCTTGGTGGAGTGCGTCGTGAACGTGTTGCCGCACGAGCACCGGACCGTGGCCTCTACGTAATCGGGGTGGATGTCGGTCTTCATGGTGTCTCCAGTCGAACGGGTCGAATCAGTGTAAATGGTGGCGTCGGCGCGCCCGGTCAGGTGCCGGGGCCCTTGGCGATCTCGGCCAGGAACTCGTCGTTGCTCGACGTGGTCCGGATCTTGTCCATGAGCAGCTCGAGCCCGGCGGCGTCCTTGCCGTCCGACGCCAGGGCGTTGAGCACCCGGCGCAGCTTCCAGACCTGCTGCAGCTGGCCGCGCTCGAAGAGCAGCTCCTCGTGCCGGGTCGAGCTGGCGTTGACGTCGATGGCCGGGTACAGCCGGCGCTCCGAGAGCCGCCGGTCGAGCCGCAGCTCCATGTTGCCGGTGCCCTTGAACTCCTCGAAGATGACCTCGTCCATCTTCGAGCCGGTCTCGACCAGCGCCGAGGCCAGAATGGTCAGCGAGCCGCCCTCTTCCACGTTGCGGGCGGCGCCGAAGAACTTCTTGGGCGGGTACAGCGCACCGGAGTCGACACCACCGGACATGATGCGGCCGGTGGCCGGCGCGGCCAGGTTGTAGGCCCGGGCGAGGCGGGTGATGCCGTCGAGGATGATCACCACGTCCCGGCCCAGCTCGACCAGCCGCTTGGCCCGCTCAATGGCCATCTCGGCCACGGCGGTGTGCTCGTCCGAAGGCCGGTCGAAGGTCGACGCGATGACCTCGCCGTTGACGGTGCGGCGCATGTCGGTGACTTCCTCGGGCCGCTCGTCGACGAGCAGCACCATGAGGTGCACGTCGGGATTGTTGGCCTCGATGGAGTGCGCGATCTGCTTCATGACCGTCGTCTTGCCGGCCTTGGGGGGCGACACGATCATGCCGCGCTGCCCCTTGCCGATCGGCGAGAGCAGGTCCACGATGCGCGCCGTCAGGTTGTCCTTGTCGCCCGGCATCTCGAGATTGAGCCGCGAGTCCGGGAAGAGCGGGGTCAGGTCCTCGAAGCGCGGCCGGTTGCGCGCCTCGTCGGGGTCCAGGCCCGAGATGGTGTCGATGCGCAGCAGTGCCGGGTACTTCTCGTTGTTCGACGCCGGCCGGCACGCGCCCACGACGTAGTCGCCGCGGCGCAGCGCGAACTTGCGGGCCTGGCTGATGGAGACGTACACGTCCTTCGACGACGGCAGGTAGCCCTCGCAGCGCAGGAAGCCGTAGCCCTCGTCACGCAGGTCGAGCAACCCCTTCACCTCGACCATTTCGCCGGTGTAGGGCTGGTCCTGCTGGCCGCCGCCCTGCAGCTCGCCGCCGCCGCCGGTCTGCCCACGGTCGCGGCCGCGGCGTCGGCGGCTGCGGCGGTTGCCCACGTCGCCGTCGGGCTGACGGCTCTGGTTCTGGTTGTTGCGGTTGCGGTTGCCCCCCTGCTGGTTCTGCTGGCCGTTCTGGTGCGGCGGCGCCGTCACGGCGCCGTCGGCCAGCTCGGGCGGCTCGACGAACACGGCCGGCCCGGCGTTGCCGGCGGGTGCCGCTTCCGCCGTGGCGATG
>DATNLP010000648.1:0-3883 GCA_035602795.1 Acidimicrobiales bacterium
GTCGCCCCGCCCGAGCCGTTGCCACGGCCGTTCCCGGCCCCGGCCCCGCCCCCGCCGGCCCCACCGCCCGCCGGCGGCGGCGTCAGCACCGACGTCTGCGTGGGCACGTTCAGGCCCTGCTCGGCCGCCAGCAACGGGGCGAGGGCGCCCGTCTCGGCCACCGGGTCCTCGGCCGCCGCGTACACGGCCCGGTCCAGATCGGGCTCGGCCGCCTGCTGCTCCACCGCCTCCACGTGGAGGATGTAGCGCAGGTAGTCGTTGTCGATGACCTCCATCAGCTGGCTGAACATGGAGTAGCCCTCCGACTGCCAGGCGTTCAAAGGGTCGGCCTGCACGGTCCAGCGCAGGTGGATGCCGTCCTTGAGGTTGTCCATCTCGGCCAGGTGGTCGCGCCACCGGGCGTCCATGATCTGCAGGTAGACGTCACGCTCGATCTGGCGCATGGTCTCGGCGCCGCCCGGCATGGCCGCGCCGTGCTTCTCGTAGTAATCCAGAGCCTCCTCGACCAGCGACTCCACCAGGTCCTCGGTCGTCGCCGCCTGCGCGAGGTCGGCCACGGTGAAGTTGGTCGGGTAGTACTGCATCAACCCGTCGATCAGGCCCTTGAGATCCCAGTCCTCCTCGAACTCGGTCGGGCAGTACTCGCTCACCAGCTTCTCGCACGCCCCGGCCAGCAGGTCCTCGGTGTGCTCTTCGAGGTCGTCCCCGTCGATGATCTGCAGCCGCCGCTCGTAGATGACCTTGCGCTGCTGGTCCATGACCTCGTCGTACTTGAGGTTGTCCTTGCGGATCTCGGCGTTGCGGGCCTCGACCGTGTTCTGGGCCCGCTCGATCGCCTTGGCCACCGTCTTGGACTCGATCGGCACCTCTTCGGGCAGCGTGCGCCCCATGACCCACGACATGGCCCCGGTGGCGAAGAGCCGCAGCAGCTCGTCGTCCAGGCTCAGGTAGAAGCGCGACTCGCCGGGGTCGCCCTGACGGCCCGAGCGGCCCCGCAGCTGGTTGTCGATGCGCCGGCTCTCGTGGCGCTCGGACCCGAGGACGTACAGGCCGCCGATCTTGCGCACCTCCTCGCCCTCGGCCCGGCAACGCGCCTCCACCGCGACCTGCCGCTCGGCCAGCTCCGCCGTGCCCTCCTCCGACGACAGGTCGACGCCCTCGGCCGCCAGCTCGTGCTGCGCCAGCAGCTCGGGGTTGCCGCCCAGAATGATGTCGACGCCACGGCCGGCCATGTTGGTGGCCACCGTCACACCCCCCCGCCGCCCGGCCTGGGCCACGATCTCGGCCTCGCGGAAGTGCTGCTTCGCGTTCAGCACGTTGTGCGGGATGCCCCGCTTCTCCAGCAGCCGGGACAGGTGCTCGGACTTGGCCACCGACGCCGTGCCCACCAGCATGGGCTGGCCGGTGGCGTGCCGCTCGGCGATGTCGTCCACCACCGCGTTGAACTTGGCGTCCTCGGTCTTGAAGACGAGGTCCGGGTTGTCGGCGCGGACCATCTCCATGTTCGTCGGGATGGGCACCACGGACAGTCCGTAGGTCGAGGCGAACTCGCCGGCCTCGGTCTCGGCCGTGCCGGTCATGCCCGAGAGCTTCTCGTACATGCGGAAGTAGTTCTGCAGGGTGACGGTGGCCCAGGTGTGGTTCTCCTCTTTGATCGACACCCGCTCCTTGGCCTCCACCGCCTGGTGCAGGCCGTCCGACCAGCGCCGGCCCTCGAGGGTGCGGCCGGTGAACTCGTCGATGATCTTCACCTCGCCGTCGGCCACCAGGTAGTCCTTGTCCCGGTGGTAGAGGTCCTTGGCCGTGAGCGCCTTGGTCAGCTGGTGCACGTAGTTGACGGAGACGGCGTCGTAGATGTTCTCGACGCCGACGGCCTTCTCCACCTTCTCGATGCCCGCCTCCAGCGGCACCACCGTCTTCTTCTCCTCGTCGACCTCGTAGTCCTCGTCCCGCGTGAGCGTGCGGGCGATCGAGGCGAACTGGTAGTAGAGCTGGGCCGCCTCGTCCGCCGGCCCCGAAATGATGAGCGGCGTCCGGGCCTCGTCGATCAGGATGGAGTCGACCTCGTCGACGATGGCGAAGACGTGACCCCGCTGCACCATCAGGTCACGCGACCGCGTCATGTTGTCGCGCAGGTAGTCGAAACCGAACTCGTTGTTGGTGCCGTAGGTCACGTCGGCTGCGTAGGCGGCCCGCTTCACCGCCGTGTCGTCGATGTCGGCGCCGATGCGGCCCACGGTCAGGCCGAGCCAGCGGTGGACACGGCCCATCCACTCGGCGTCACGGGTGGCCAGATACTCGTTCACCGTCACCATGTGCACGCCCCGCCCGTCGAGCGCGTTGAGGTAGGCGGGCAGCGTGGAGACGAGCGTCTTGCCCTCGCCCGTCTTCATCTCGGCGATCCAGCCGAAGTGCAGCGCCATGCCACCCATCATCTGGACGTCGAAGTGGCGTTGGCCGAGCACCCGCCAGGCCGCCTCGCGCACCACGGCGTACGCCTCGACCAGCAGGTCGTCGAGGTTCTCGCCCTCGTCCAGGCGCTCCCTGAACTCGACCGTCTTGTGCTGGAGGGCGTCGTCGCTCAGCGCCTGCATCTCGGGCTCGAGGTTGCCGATCAGTGGTACCAGCTCGGCCAGGCGCCGGACCTTCTTGCCCTCGCCGGCGCGCAGGACCTTGGTGAACACGCTCATGGTGGGCCGATCCTACCGGCCGCAGGGGGGCAACAGCCGACAGCCGCGCTCGAGCAGAGAGTCGGGCTGCGGGCGGCTGACCTGGTCTTTGACCCCACACTCGCCTGCTGCGAGGGTGGCGCGCCGGCACCGGCGGCACGGCGGCACGCCGCCGGCCCAACGGTGCCTTCACGCACGCGTCGCCTCGTCTCCGCGCGCCCCCGACAGCCGGGGACGCCACGGGCAGGGCTTACCTCTAAGCCGCACCATGCTCAGCGACCACAAGTCGCCTTACGTGGGTCGTTTTGCCTGCGACTGGCCTCGACTTTCAACCACAGACCCGCTCGCAGCCCACGCCGATACTAGGTGCTGGCCGCCCCGACGTCCCTCCGGACCGGGTCCCGGGGCCGGGCCGCCTGCCGTCCGGCGCCGGGCTACTGCCCCGGCACGTTGGAGCCGGAGGAGCCGGACGCCGTGCCCGCGCTGGCCGGCGACGCCCCCTCCAGCACGGTGACGTCCGAGATCTTCCAGGTCCCCCCGACGTTCTCGAGGTTGACGACGAGCCGGACCACGTCGGCCTGGGGCGTGGTGATCTTGTTGTTCACGTAGGTCTGGTCGATCACGGCGTAGACGGTGGCCGTGGTCGGCGTCTCGCTCTGGACGTAGAGCGCACGGATTTGGCCGCGCGACTCGGCCAGGGCCTGCTCGAGCTCGGTGCGGATGGACGAGTTGAAGAACTGCTTGGCCTGGGTCGAGAACTGCCCGGTGGCCATGTCCGTGATGGCGTTGAAGTCGGTGTCGACCGACTTGGCGTTGAAGTTGAAGAAGTCGTCGAGGAAGGTCTGGGCGGCCGAGGTGACGGCGGGGTTCTGGCCCGACCCGCTGCTCTTGGTGGCGTAGAGGATGCCGAAGACCAGCGTGCCCAGCAGCCCCACCACGGCGAGCACGCTGACGATGCGGAACGACCGCCGCGTCGGCTGCGCCGGTGCGGATCGCTCCCGGCCGCGGCGCGCCGTCGCCCGGGGCGACGTGTCCTTGTCTCCATCGTCGGTCGTGGTGGCGCCGACCACCTTCACACCGCTGTCGGCTGACTCTTCGGTCATGGTCATTGTCTCCGTTCCTCCTCCAAGTGTTGCGCACCCCGCCCGCGCCTCGACGCCAACGGGAAGCGGTGGGTCAGGCGCGCCGCCGGGTGCGGCGTCGCGAGGGGCGGG
>DATNLP010000652.1:0-7857 GCA_035602795.1 Acidimicrobiales bacterium
AGGGGAGGGAGCGCAGGGCGGGATCGGCCGACATCAGGTTGTGCAGGTGCGTCGTCCCCGTTCGCGGCAGCCCGCAGATGACGATGGGCGCGTTGATGTGCTCGTCGAGGATCTCGGGGTGGCGCGTCACCAGGTCCTCGATCAGCAGCCGGTTCTTGAGCAGTCCCGTGATGAAGGTGTGCTGCTGCAACACGCCGGCGCCGTTGAAGCCGCCCTCCTCGCGCATGGCCCGGCACAGCAGCTCGAGCCGGGCTTCGAAGTCGGCGGCCCCGAAGTCGTCCAGGCCGGTCTGCGCCCTCGCCGCCTGTTTCAGGCTGGCGGGTTCGAGCGTCAGCTGGGACCCGGCCTCCTCCATGAAGTCGAGAATGGCCCGGACGTCGTCGTCGTAGCGCGGCTCGGCCAGGTCGTCGATGCGGACCGGCGCCGGGCGCCCGCTCACACCGACGCCACCGGGACCACCTCGACCTGGGGCTGTTCGGGCGTGTCGTCGGGCAGGAACCAGCGGAACCAGATGCGGCCCGTACGGTGCCCGGCCGTGGACACCCAGTTCGGGTGGGCCGGGCGCCGGGGCGCCACGACGATCACCCAGGAGCCGTCGGGTTCGTAGGTCACCTGGGCCCCGTTGATGGTCACGCGCTCGTAGTCGTAGTTGTAGGTGTGGAGCAGCGTGTTCCACAGGCACATGTTCCAGAAGACGCACTCGGGCGACCGGCCCCGGATGACCAGCGCCTCGTCGTCGGCCAGGTCGAAGGACCCCATGGCGTAGGAGGCGTCACCGGCCGCCCACCCGAAGGTGGTCGTGGGCACCGGGTAGGGCGGGTCGACGGCGTTGGGGGCCCCGAGCGGAATGGGCACGATGGCGGCCTGCTGGCGCAGCCAGTTCCTCGTGGCCCGCAGGCGCCGCGCCAGGTCGGCGTCGTTCTGGCGGTAGACGTCGGGCGGGTCGTCGGCCGAGATCGACCAGGCGGCCCGGCGGCCGGTCACCGGGTCCTCCAGGTAGTCACGCGTGATGGCGGCGACCGCATCGGGCTCCAGGCGGATGAAGGCGGCGCTCGCATCGGTCGGCTCCGTCGCCGAGAGCACGATGTCAAAGGAGCCATCGGCCCGGCGGGCGGCGTCGCGGCTGTTCACGGTGCCCACGATGTGCGTGGAGTAGCGACCGTCGTCGGGCCCGCCATAGACCGTCAGCGACATATAGACGGCATCACCGGGCTGGACGTGGACCCGGTAGGTGCGCGCCGGGTCGATCGGGGCGTAGCAGTAGAAGGCGTCGGCGTTGTCGCCACCCCACTTCTTGTAGGGCCCGACGATCTCGACGAAGCGGGGACGGCCCGTATCGGCCCATACGTTGACGTCGGCCGCCACCTGCAGCATGGACAGGATCCACTTGTGCGCCTCGAGCAGCGTGTCGGGATCGTCGGCGAGCGCCTCGACCATGCGCCGATGTGTCGCCGCCACTTCGTCCAGTAGCTCGGTGAAGGCCGTCTCGGTCTCGGTGCTCATGGTGCCCAGTCTGCGTCAGGCGGCGCGGGTCTCGCTGGAGCGGCCGACCAGGATCGAACTGGCATCATCAGCTTGGAAGGCTGAGGTTCTACCATTGAACTACGGCCGCGAATCGACGAGCAGTCTAAAGCCTCTACTCTCGGCTCCGTGGAGACGATGTACGAACGAGTCGGGGGTGACGCCTTCTTCGTCGACCTGGTCGAACGCTTCTACCTTGGGGTAGCCGGCGACCCGCTGCTGCGCCCGCTCTACCCCGACGAGCTCACGGAGCCGGCCCAGCATCTGGCGCTGTTCCTCATCCAGTACTGGGGCGGTCCGGGCACCTACGGCGAGCAGCGCGGCCACCCACGCCTGCGCATGCGCCACGTGCCGTTCGTGATCGGACCCGGCGAGCGCGACGCCTGGCTGCGCCACATGCTCGAGGCGCTCCTCGAACTGGAGCGGGCCGCGCGTATTTCGCCGGCAGACGCCATTGAGTTGCGCGACTACTTGAACATGGCGGCCAACTCGCTCGTCAATTCCCCCTGAGTCACCCGTTCACGGTCAGTCCTTGAAGTCGGGCGTGCGCCCTTCCTTGCGCGCCGCCACCGACTCCTCGAAGTTACGTGTTGTAATGCGCACGAACAGCTGCGACGTCCCCTCGGCGTCCATGTGGGACTGCAGGCTGCTGGCGTCGAGGCTGTTCCACAGCTGGCGCTTGGTCAGCTCGACTCCGGCCCGGCTCCAGCCGTTGATGCGGTCGGCCAGCTCGAAGCAGGCCGGCAGCAGCTCGGGTCCCGGCACCACCTTCGAGACGAGGCCGATCCGGTCGGCTTCCGCCGCGTCGATGTCGCGTCCGGTCAACATGATCTCGGCGGCCCGCGTCTGTCCGACGCTGCGGGGCAGCAGGAAGCTGAGCCCGAGCTCTGCCGCCGTCAGGCCGTTGTTGATGCCGGCCGCTCGGAAGTAGGCCTCCTCGGACGAGATGCGGAGATCGGCGGCCAGGGCGAGGCAGAACCCGCCGCCGATGGCGGCTCCGTTGACTGCGGCGATGACCGGCTGGTGCAGGCGGCGAATGGTGGAAATGACGTCGTCGAGCATCTCCATGGAGCGCAGCGCGATCGTGGGCAGCGTCAGCCCCTCGAGGTTCGAGATGGTGCCCGGGTTCTCGTGATCGGCGCCCGAGCAGAAGCCGCGCCCGGCGCCGGTGATCACCACGACCCGCACTTCGTTGTCGGCTCCGATGTCGCGCAGCGCGTCACGGAACGGGATCATCACGTCGAAGGCCATGGCGTTCATGCGCTCCGGCCGGTTCAACGTGACGACGGCGACCTGGGGATGCGGCCGGGTGACTTCGGTGAAGGACATGGCGGGCATGGTAGGGGCACGACGCCCTCCCACCGCTACGAAGCCGGCGAAGTGCTGCCAGGCTTCCTTGCTTGCGCCTGTCCCTCGCGCGCTATCCAGCGCAGACGGGCCGCTCGGGCGTCCCAGTCGTAGACCACGGCCGTCCCGGCCACGTAGTCGTCGAGCGCCCGCCGCTCGCGCTGGAACACGATGCCGAGGAAGCCGATACCGAGCGTCAGGAGCGTCAGTCCCAACCCGACCGTGCGCAGGACGGCCTGGAGGGGAGTGATGGGTGCACCCTGGGCGGTGACCACCTGCACCCCGAACACTGCCATCCCGAGTGTCTTTCCGCTCACCGCCCACTGGTAGGCGAAGTAGAAGAACTCCCAGACGAAGAGGATGCTGAAAGCCAGGATCCGGTGATTGGTGAGCGTGTAGGTCTTTCCGCTTACGAGCTTGATGGCGATGTTCGCGAGGGCCTGGCCCAGGAGGTAGAGGCCCCAAGAAGTGCCGACGTCGGCTCCGAACGCGACCAGCCGGCTCACGGCACCCGCATAGTGGCCCTGGCGGCCGACGGTCAGCTCCGCTGAGGGTATGGGGACGGTGGTCACGCCGTCGCCTCGGCCCGATCGACCAGCAGCGGCGGGCCATCGGGCCAGTCCTTGATCTTGCGGCCCCGCCCGATCAGTCGGTTGCCCCAGCGCAAAATGAAGTCGTCCAGGCCTACGCCCTGACTGCGGATCACGTCGAGGATCTCGGTGATGACGCCGGTGGTCGAGCGGGCGATGATGGAGCCGAGCTCGGTCTGTTCCATCAGCGCGTCGATGTCGAGCTTGTCGACGATGGCGTTGATGTCGACCCGGTCGATGACCTTTTGAATGTCGACCTGGTCGATGATCTTTTCGATGTCGACCCGCTCGATGATCTTTTCGATATCGACCCGCTCGATGACCCTCTCGATGTCGACCTTGTCGAGGATCGAGTCAATGTCGATCGCGTCGACGATCAAGGGCACGATCCGCTCGGCCAGGGACTGGGCCAGCTGTTCCACCCGTGTCCCGATCGGGTTCGGGCTCATCGGGCGTTGGGCCAGTGTGACATTCCCGTGATCTTCTCACTCCGACCGGTGCGGGTGGGCGATCGGTCGGGTACCGTCGGATTGGTCGGAACGCAGTCAAACAGGGAGGGCATCATGGAATTTGAACGGTATGACGAGGGAGTCCCCTCCTGGGTGGACATGAGCAGCCCTGACCTCGACAAGTCGAAGGAGTTCTACGGCGCGCTCTTCGGCTGGGAATGCCCCGAGGGCCCTCCCGAGACCGGCGGCTACTCGGTGTGCCTTCTCGGCGGCAAGACGGTGGCTGGCCTGGGTCCGCAGATGAATCCGGACTTCCCTCCGGCGTGGATGACCTACGTCAACGTGAGCGACGCCGATGGCGTCATCGCCAAGGTCAGCGCCAACGGGGGGACCGTCTTGGCCCCACCCATGGACGTCTTGGACGTGGGCCGCTTGGCCATCTTCGCCGATCCGGTGGGCGCGGTCATCGGGCTCTGGCAGCCCAAATCGCACATCGGCGCGCAGCTGGCCAACGAGCCCAACACGTTCTGCTGGAACGAGCTGATCACCACGGACCTCGACGCCTCCAAGGCCTTTTACAAGGCGGTGTTCGGCTGGGACGGCGAGGACATAGGGGGCGGCCCCGGCGGCCCTCCCGCTTACACGGAGTGGAAGCTGGGCGGGAAGTCCGTCGGCGGCATGATGCGCAAGTCGCCCGAGATGCCGGCGGAGATGCCGTCGAACTGGGGCGTGTACTTCGCGGTGGACGACGCCGACGCGACGGCAGCCAAGGTGCAAGAGCTCGGCGGCGCGGTGTTCATGGGTCCGATGGACATCGAGCCTGGCCGTATGGCGGTGGTCGCCGACAACATTGGCGCCGTCTTCAACATCCTGAAGCTCAAGAGCTGACCGGGTCCGCCATGGAGTACCGACGCTTGGGACGCACGGGCCACGAGAGCAGCGTGGCCGTCTTGGGCGGTGCCGCCTGCTGGGCCGCCACGCTCGAGGAAGCGGGCGAGTGGCTGCAGCTGGCCCTTGACCGCGGCGTCAACCATCTGGACATCGCGCCGCAGTACGGGGCGGCCGAGACGGTGGTCGGTCCCCACTTGGCCGCGCACCGCGACGAGATCTTCATCGCCGGCAAGACCCTGCGGGCCAATCCCGAGGGCGTGACGGACCAGTTCGACACGACGCGGCGCCTGTTGCACGCCGAGGTGCTCGACCTGTATCAGGCGCACGCCGTGACCTCGCTGGCCGAGCTGGACCGGCGGTCGGCGGCGCTCGAGCGCATCGTGGCGCTGCGCGACGCCGGCCACACGCGATTCGCCGGCGTCACGGGGCACGACATCGAGGTGCCGCGGGCGCACCTCGAGGCGCTACGGCGCTTCGACCTCGACACCGTGATGTTCCCCGTCTATCCCGCGCTGTGGGCGCGACCCGAGTACCGCGAGCCGGCCGAGGAGCTGCTCGCCGTCTGCGCCGAGCGCGACATCGGCGTCATGGTGATCAAGGCGGTGGCGCACCGCCCCTGGGCCGACCGCCGGCCCATGGGTGACGCCGTGGCCGGCAGCGCCGCCACCGCGGCGCGCTGGGCCGACTCGTGGTACGAGCCCGTGGCCACCGACGACGAGATCGACCGCGGCGTGCACTTCGCTCTGTCCACGCCCGGCGTCCACGCCTTCTGCACGCCCGGCGACATCCCGCTGCTGCCGCGGGTCCTGGCGTCGGCCGAGCGCTATGCCGGCATGGACCGCGCCGAGCGTCGCGCCGCCGTAGAGGCCATGGCGGCCGAGGAGCTCATCTTCCCCATGGCGGGCTGACGAGGCCGCGCTGGCGTCCGGGCGGGCTCAGCCGGCGCGGACGGCGGCCACCACGGCCGCGAAGGCGTCGTCGTTCGCGTCGTCGGTCGGCGGTGAAATCAGGATGCCTTGTCCAAGCCCCGAGAATCGCTGCAGCAGCAGGCCCGGCAGCTCCTCGAACGTCCCGCACGGCACCAGGGTGTCGAGCACCTCGTCGGAGAGCACGGTGCCCAGGTCGTCCCAGTGCTCGTGGCGGATCAGGTCGCGCAGCCGCGGGCCCAGCTCGTCCCAGCCGTAGAGCTCGAGGGTCGGCGCGTAGGCCGGCGTGGAGTACAGAAAGGCCAGGAGCCGGCGCTGGCGCTCGCGTTCGCTGAGCACGGCGGCGGCCGAGGCCCCCGTAATGGCCGACGTGCCGACCACCGTCTCGAACCCCTCGCCCGCCAGGTCGCGGCCGGTGGCGCGAGCGCCCGTGGCCAGGGCGGGCAGGCAGGTCTCGACCAGGTAGCGCGGGTTGGAGTTGGTCGGATGGCTGACGAATCCATCCCCGATGGCGCCGGCCAGCTCACACGCCCTGCGCTGCACGCCGCCCAGGTAGATCGGCGGCACCGTCGTCGCGGGGTCCGGGCCCGGGTTGAAGTAGGGCTGCATGCGGGTGACCGAGTAGTGCGCGCTCTCGTAGGACGGCGCCCGGCCGGTGGCGAACGACGCGAAGGCGGCCCGCACCGCGCCGACGTAGTCGCGCAGGCGGCCGATGGGGTCCTCGCCGAAGGGCACGCCGTAGCGGTCTTCGATGTTCTGCCTGATCTGCGTGCCCAGCCCGAGCTGGAATCGCCCGGCACTCAACTTGGAGAGGTCCCAGGCCGCGTAGGCCAGCAGGGTGGGGCTGCGGGTGAACGCGAGGACGACGCTCGTGCGGACGGTGAGGCGTTCCGTGTGCTCGGCCACCAGCAGCGCCACCGCCATGGCGTCGTGCACGGTCTCCGCCACGTGGATCCCGTCGTAACCCAGCCGTTCCACACGCTGGGCGTGGGCGATCGCTTCGGGCAGGCTGCACCGCGGGTCCATGCCCGCGTAGACCCTCACGCCGGCTTGGCGTCCAACCCGGTGCTCTGGGCGCGGCCTCGGGCCATGATGTGCTCCCGCTCCGTGGCCAAGCGAGACTGGTCGAAGCGTTCGCTGATCCACTTCCTCGACCACTCCGACTCGGCCTGCCAGGCCTCGTCTCCCGAGAGCGCACCGATCGCGTCGTACATGCGCCGGATTTCGCGGACGTTCTCCGGTGGGACGGAGCTCACGGCGGTGGCGATCTCGTGGGCCCGTGGCAGCAAGGCCTCGTGGGGCACGACCTCGACCACCAGCCCCCACAGCAGGGCCGTCGCCGCGTCGATGTAGTCGCCCGTGAAGCTCATGCGCCGGGCCCGGTCGACACCGATGAGCTTGGGCAGCCGGACCGTAAGCCCGCCACCGGGCATGACCCCGACGCGGGCGTGGGTGTCGGCGAAGCGGGCCCGCTCGGAGGCGATGAGGAAGTCGCAGCCGAGCGCCACCTCGAACCCGCCCGTGACGGCCGCGCCATTGACGGCGCCGATGATGGGAGTCTCATGGGGCGGCAGCATGCCCACGTGGGCCGCCGGCGCGCTCTGTCGCGCCTGTTGTGTCGAGCGGTCCTCGGTCGAGAGCTCTTTGAGGTCGACGCCGGCGCAAAAGGCGGGATCGGCCCCAGTCAGCACGAGGCAGCGCACGCCCTCGTCGGCGTCCAGCTGGGTGATGGCCCGGGCCAGTTCACGGTTCAGCTCCCGCGACAAGGCGTTGCGCGCCTCGGGGCGGTTCAAGGTGACGGTGGCCACCCTGTCGGCCACTTCGACCTGCACGAGCATGTGTCCCTCCCTGTCTCAGGCGCCGCCGGCGAAACGGCTGGGCTCCAGGCCTTCGAACACAACCACCCGTCGGATCAATCCCGACTCGTCGAGCGAGCCGAAACCCCAGCCTTCCATGACCGTCGCGCCGCGCTCCAACCGGGCCCAGGTGAAGCGGAAGTTGCCGTGGTGCAGGTCCACCGGACTCGTGCGCCGGAGCGCGGCGTGCCGCCATTCGTCGTGGCGGTAGCCGGCGAACGCATCGCCGAGCCCGTCGGCGCCGTCGAAGACGCCGTCGGGGCCCACGTAGACGAAG